>WRKN01000011.1 GCA_009778055.1 Synergistaceae bacterium | reverse complement strand
CGTGAGATTCATGTGGCCCCTCCTCCCCGAACCCATTCCCGCGCCAAACAATCTCGCAGCCACGGCGGGCAACGCCCAAGTGACACTGACGTTCACCCAACCCTCCAGCGATCACGACATCAAGGGCTACTTCGTATGGTCGGAAGACAGCGACGCTATGGCCATGGGAACCGGAACCACCATAACAGTTACCGGCCTGACCAATGGAACCGAATACTCCTTTAGGGTGGCGGCTTTCACGGAAGACGATATCAGCCTCCCCTCCGAGCCTTCCTTGCCGGTAACTCCTAGGGCCTCCGGGCCCCTCCTCCCCGATCCCATTCCCGCGCCACACAATCTCGCAGCCACGGCGGGCAACGCCCAAGTGACGCTGACGTTCACCCAGCCCTCCAGCGATCACGACGTCAAGGGCTACTTCGTATGGTCGGAAGACAGCGACGCTATGGCCATGGGAACCGAAACCACCATAACAGTCACCGGCCTGACCAATGGAACCGCCTACTCCTTTAGGGCGGCGGCTTTCACGGAAGACGATATCAGCCTCCCCTCCGAGCCTTCCTTGCCGGTAACTCCTAGGGCCTCCGGCAAAAGCAGTGAAAGTAGTTCCGGCGGCGGATGCAACGCCGGGCTCGGCACGCTGGCCTTCGCGCTGATCTCCGTTCTGTGCGCGATGCGGATGTTAAAGAAAAAGGATTGACGGTCAAAGCAAAAACTCTTTCGCATAGAACCCTCGCGCCGCAAAAATGAAAAATACCATACTCAGAAGCTAAAAAGTCTCTGAGTATGGTTAAACAATATCCCAGGATGATTTATTCAGCGATTCCCTTGATATAATTCAAAGCACGGTGAATATAAACGCCGGAAAGGGGTGATATTTCGATGAAACCAACCGTTATCGACCATATCGGGATTGCGGTCAGGAGCATCGACAGCGCGCTGAAATTCTGGGAGGGCGGCTTGGGGATAACGTGCGTGGGCGTCGAGGAAGTGGCCGAGCAAAAGGTCAAAACAGCCTTCCTGCCGATTAACGACACCGAGGTCGAGCTGCTGGAACCGACAGCCGACGACGGACCCGTCGCGAAATTCATAGAAAAAAAAGGCGAGGGCATACATCACCTGGCAATACGCGTGGACAACCTGGAAAAGGCGCTTGCCGAACTGAAGGAGCAGGGAGTGCCCATGATCGACGAAAAGCCGCGCAGAGGCGCTGGAGGGGCTATGATAGCGTTTATCCACCCATCGGCGTCAGGAGGCGTGCTCATTGAACTGTCGCAAAGAGATTAAGAACGGAGAAACTAAAACTTTTTTGAAGTTTCTTTTCCGCTTCATAAACGTTTTGCCGCACCGCGCCGCGCTCGGATTGGGGGCGTTGTCGGGGTGGCTTTTCTGGGCTTTGAGCAAGCGCAAGGTGGACAGGGCGGAAGCTAGGTGCGTGTCCGCTTTGGGCGTGGGCGTGACATTGGCAAGGGACATCGTGAGGGCGTCCTACGTCAATGTCGGCAAGTCGGCGGCGGAATTTGCCCGGCTGGAGCGATTGGCCCCACGGCTGGCGTCCCTGGCCCTTATTGAAGGTAAGGAGCATATGGACAAGGCCGTCGCGCGAGGCAAGGGAGTCCTTATAATGACGGCGCACATGGGTAATTGGGAAATCGGCGGGGCGCGCATGGTGGCCGAAGGGTATGCCATAACTCCCATATTCACCCCGCAGAGGAATGTCGGCGGGGCGAACGACCTCGTATCCGACCTGCGAGCTTCAGCGGCCGGAATGGAGATGATTCCCAGCGAGGGCTTCGGTATGCGCGAAATTTTCCGCGCTCTGCGGAAAGGGAAATTACTGGTTTTTTTGCAGGATCTCGACGCCAGAAAAAAGGGCGTTGCCGTGCCGTTTTTGGGATTACCGGCCAGCACCGCCGCCGGAATCGTCAAGATGTACCGTAAATTCGGCGCGCCGATCGTTCCTGTGTTGTGTCTTCGGAATCCGGACGGGCTTACCCACACAATCCGTGTTCACGAAATACTTAGCGATTTGACCGACGAAGACGGAAATCTTTTTGGGTTCGACATGGAAAAGTCTCTTAAAATGTGCAATAATATTTTGGCTGGCTGGGTGACCGAGTATCCGGAGCAATGGATGTGGTTGCTCGACAGATGGGAATCGACGGCCGGAGCCGTTTAGCGATGGTTTTAGGAGTCGATCCCGGGCGGGACAAAATGGGTTGGGCCTTGGTGAATTACGAAGGCGGTTTGTTGTCGTCGGGAATTTGTCCCGTATCCGAACAGGAAACTTTTTTAACGGCTTTGACCCGAGAACCGGATTGCTGGGGACATGAATTGTCGCCTTGGGTAACGGAAAAGGTAATCCTGCGCGTCTCAAAGGCGGAAAAACTTTCGTTTGTCGCCGTAGGAGACGGTACGGGAAGCCGGGAAGCGTTAAAATTGTTTGAACGGCTTGGTATACAGGTGGCCGTAGTGGACGAGAGCGGTACTACGTTGGAGGCGCGAGAGCTTTATTGGAGACTTCACGCTCCGTCGTGGTGGCAGAGGTGTCTGCCTCGTACTATGCGGTTCCCGCCTAGGCCCTTGGATGACTTGGCGGCTTGGGCTATAGCCAGGCGTAGTTTATTTGGAAGGGAGTAGTCGTTGCCATGGCCAATGACAAATTAGCCATTCTAGTGAATACTTTTGGTTCGTCGCTGATATCGGTCGGGCGTGAAGTGGGGCTCGAGGTCGTGTTGAACAAGGCGCAGGTAACCCAGGGAGTCAAGGTTGACAACGTATGCGCGGCGGCTCTTATAGGTCTGGTGGGGGGCGGTGTACAGGGTACTGCCGTTATAATGCTGGACGCCAACGGCTTCGTAAACGTCGTGACCGCGATGTCCGGCGGTATGATCAAGCCGGACAACAACGATCCGACGGCTATGAGCGTGGTGGGGGAGCTTTCCAATATGGTCAGCGGCAGGTCTCTTATACAATCCGCCCTGCATGGGGTTGACGTCACCCCTCCGCAACTCCTTTCCGGAAACAACATCAAAAATGTTCCCATGCAGACGCCGGGGGTCAAGTGTTTCACCCTTCCGTTCGCGATAGTGCCAACGGGAACCCTCTATCTGGTCTTATCCTTTAACGCGGCCCGTGACGCGTAAAGCATAAAAAGTATGAAAAAAGGAAGCCCCTTTCACTAAGGGAGCTTCCTTCTTTCACTTTTTTCATTTCGCCGGTCAATTAGCTTTCTTGATTATGTTTTCGATTTCCCTGATAAGAGGCGTGATGCGCCTGTCGGTAGCGGGCTGCTTCAGGGCGTCGTTGCCGCTAATGTCCTTTTTCCAGTACTCCTTGTTCCTTTTGACGCTGACGCTTATCACTGAGCCGTCCAGGGATACTCCGGCAAACAGGCCCTTGGTCATCGAGTAGCTGTATATTTCGGCTTTGAGCTGGGCGTCGGTCGCCGCTTGACCTCGGCGTCCCACCGGGCCGGCCGCCACGCTGGCGTCAGCGCCAAGCCTGGTTCTGCTTTTCAGGAAAGCCTCGACTCCCTTCTGGTTGTTGACCGCCATGACAAAAGCGGTTTTCTGAACGCCGATTTGAAGCCCCACGGACCCGCCGCCCAGGTTATAGAAACTCGGGCCGTACCATTTGCCGCCTTGTTTGCGCAAAATCAGGCCCTCGCCGTACTCTCCGCCGATTATGAGTCCGGCCTTCATCATGGAAGGCACGATCGCCACCGCCTCGGCCCCCTTGATCACGCTTGCCATAGTGCCCACGTCCTCCTGCTTCCCCATTTCTTTGAGAACGTTGATCGAGTCCGTGATCAAACTTGACGGGCTCGACGCAAAGACCGGAGTGACAGCAGACAACAAAAACGCTCCTGCCGTCACAGTCAGCCACACTGCCCGCAACATGCCTTTGGTTCTGGCGCTTACCGACATTTCAAACCACCTCCATAAATTTATTCCATTGCCCTGTCTTTGAACATCTCCAGTAAAAGACCATGTCTGAGACCATTTATGCTGACCTTGAAAACGTCGATTTCCAAGACCTCCTGTATGCACTGAACTATACACGCGCTGGCCAGGATGATGTCCGCCCGTTTGGGGGGGAGGCCGGTGATTTTCTTCCGTTCGGCGAGCGACGACGACGCGTAGAGCGACACTTGAGCGTCTATATCGCTTTTTGTAAGGAAAGTTCCGTTGATCACCTCAGGCAAAAAGACCGTAAGCGCGAGCTTGACGGAAGCCATCGCCGCCACCCCTCCGCCCAGCCCTATGACGCAGGACGCCTTTTCGCGTACTCGTCCAAGCTCGCCCGCGGAGGTCAAAATATCCCGGACATACTCCTTCGCCGAACGTAGTGACTCAGGGCAGGCCGAATCGGCCGAGAAAAATTTTTCGGTCATACACACGGCCCCCACCGGCACGCTAAAAGATTCCTCTATTTGAGTGCCTTTGCCGAACGCGAACTCCGTGCTGCCGCCTCCCGTGTCGAAGACCGTAATATCGCCCCCCGTTGCGCCCAGCGCCATTGTAGCGCCCAGCCAGGCCAGTCTGGCCTCCTCTTTTCCCGAGAGAATCTCCACTGAAATGCCGGTGCGCTCCAGAACCATCCGTGTGAACTCGTCCGCGTTTCCGGCCATACGCAGCGCCATCGTACCCACAAGGCGCGGTATGGCTCCTTTTTCTCCGGCCAGCCGCGTCAGCCTCCATATGACCTCGGCGCCGCGCCGCATGATTTTATCGTCGAGAGCCCCGCTCCCCAGCCCCTTGCCGAGCCGCACAACCTCGGTGGTGTCCAGTACGGTATACAGCCTGTTGCCTTTCTTGCTGACAATTCGCAGCTTGACGGAGTTGCTGCCGATGTCTATAACCGCTTTTGTCAGCGCGCGTCCGTTTTTTTTGCGCGTCACTCCTACACCTTCCTATTGGCGCGAATTTTCCGGCGCGAAAATTTTTCCTGGAGAATAAAAAAAGCAGCCGTTATAGGAATCGTCAAAACCAGACCGGCGGTTCCGGCGAGGCTTTGCACGATTTCCTGGCTGACGTACGGGTCGTTCATAAGGCCGATGAAGTTCGCTCCGGCGTTGCTTATAAGAATCGCCGTCGGCAGGGACGTACCCAAGTAAGCCAACACCAGCGTGTTTATCATGCTGCCCAAAACCTCCGACCCCACCCTTAGCCCGGAGGTCCAAAGGCGCGAAAGCTCTATCGTCACATCATACTCGACGAGTTCCGACATGGCCGCCGTGATTGATATGCTGACGTCCAGCACGGCCCCCACCGCGCCTATGATTACGGAAGCCAGCAGTATCCCCCTTATGTCTATTCCCGGCATTGTCGTGACGAGCAAAGCCGCGTTCTCTCCTGCGAGGCCGGAAAGCTGCCACAGCCCCACCACGGTATAACCGGCGGCGAACGCTCCCCCTATTCCGCCAAGCGTTCCCAGCAGCGCCACAATCTTGGCCTGTTTCCGGCTTACCACGCAAAAGACCGTTACGAGCGATATGAAAAACACTGCGAGGAACGCCAGATTTGCCGGCGAAACCCCCTTGGCGGCAAGGGGAACGTAGCCCCATAAAAGACAGGCTATGGACAGCCCCAGCCCAAGCAGCGCCATCACGCCGGCCCGTCCGGCAAAAACCATAAGGCAGGCGCAGGCCAGCGCTATTACGCTTATGACGGACGATATGCGGAAAACGTCCGATATGGAGTACTGAGCCGAGCCGTCCTCGAAAACGTCCGATATGAGAATGTAATAAAGCCCCCTCCTGAGCTTGAGTCCGCCGTCTTCCGCCTGTGTCGCGACAATGGAAAATACGCGTCCCTTTTGCTCCCCGGTCAGGACGCGAACGAGGAGTTCGACGTCCACGGTACGGAACGGAACGTCCTCGTCTGGCTCATAGCGCGTTTCGCTCCCGATTTCCACGATCTCCACAACGTGGGATTCGGATGAATCCCACGCCCTCAAAGCCCAGAACTCCGTCGCGGAGTACGTGGCTACGGTAATCAGCACCGTCAGGGCGAAAAGCAGCGCGCAGCCGGAAACTTTTTTCCCACGGGAAACGAAAGGTCTTTCTCCGGCGCCGTTTGGCGAAAACCATTTTCTAGTCACAGGAGAGCTTTTCCGGCGGAAGCCATGTCTTGAGGATTCTGTTCAGAGTGTCGAGTTCAATGGGTTTGCTTACGAAGTCGGTCATTCCGCTGCTCAGAAAAAGCTCTTTCATTCCGGATATCGCGTTGGCCGTCAGAGCCACGACCGGAACTTCGCTTCTCCAGTCATTGTAAGTTCTTATTTGTTCCGTGGTTTCGATCCCATCCATTTCCGGCATCATGTGATCCATAAAGATCAGGTCGTACCGTTTTTCGTCCATCATACGCAGGGCCTCCGCGCCGCTTTGCGCCGTGTCGACCTGAATGTCGTACTGTTTGAGAAGCTCCGCCGCCACTATGAGGTTGATCTCGTTGTCGTCGACGACGAGAACGTTTGCCTCCGCCGCTTGAAAAGACCCCAGCAGCGAATTGTCGGCCTCCCTTTGAGCGGCTCCGCCGCAGGGCTGGCTTCGTGTGTCCGGCACGGAGTCCAGCGGTTCATAGGAATCCACAATCTGGGACAAAAGGCAGGAGAATACGGAGCCTTTGCCGTATTCGCTGGTCAGTTCCACGCTTCCCCCCATGAGCTCGACCAGCTTGTGGGTTATGGCAAGGCCAAGGCCGGTTCCCTGTATACCCCTGTGCTTCTTGACGTCCATTTGAGAAAACGCCGTGAACAGGTTCGGTATGTCTTCCTCTTTGATTCCGACCCCGGTGTCCTCCACAACGAACCTGAGAAATATCTTGCCTTCGGATGGAGGAGCGACCGGCGTCACGGTCAGACTTACGCTGCCTTTATCGGTAAATTTCACGGCGTTGCCCAGCAGGTTGATAAGCACCTGTTTTATACGGACGTCATCTCCGACCAAATTGAGCGGTATTGACGGGTCCACGTCGGCAAAAAACGATATGCCCTTTTCAGAAGCCCTGATCTGGATTATCCCCGTCACGTCCGAGATCATGGACGCGAAGTTGTAAGAGTCGGCGGTAATCTCCACCTTGTTGGCGTCTATTTTGGAAAAGTCGAGAATGTCGTTGATTATCGTGAGAAGGGAACCTGCCGCTCTCGACAGGTTTTGCGCGTAGCCGTGCTGCGCGTTATCCAGAACCGTATGCAGAAGGAGATCGCTCATACCCTTTATGGCGTTCATAGGCGTGCGGATTTCATGACTCATGTTGGCAAGGAAAAGCCCCTTGGCTACAGAGGCTTTCTCGGCGTCTTCCTTGGCTTTGTAGAGTTCCGTAACGTCGTGAAGGACGATTACTATTCCATGCAGGTTCCCATTTTTGTCTATAGCCGGGGATGAGCGGCAGTCGAACATGACCTCCACGTCGTCCGCCAAAGTAAACCTTTGGGTGTAATTGAAAGATTGGGACGTTCTTATGACCGTATTACACCGGCTTATTAAAATTTTTATGTCCTCGAGCGAGAATCTTGTGTTCAAAAAAACATCCACCGCGCAGCCGGATACGTCTCCCAGCTCCGATACCCCAAGAAAATCCAAAAACGTATTCGTTGCGAGCACCAGACGCATGTTGTTGTCCAGAACGAAGATTAAGTCGTCGCACGCCCTCAGCAAAAGCTGATTGTAAAAATACTGAAGTTCCTTTTCGGATTCGTTGAAATCACGAAGACGCTCGGCTGCCTTGTACATTATGCCGACGCGCTTGTAGTCGCTCTCCAGGCGGCTGTGACGGCGCTGCAGCCTCTTGTGGTCGTCCTGAATTTTTTCGTATTCCTGGCGAAGCGCCGCGAGCTGTTGTTCCAGAGACTCCAGCATCTTTACGTGATCCCTAAAGCGCGCACATAACTATGGATTCGTTATGCAGCCTGTTGACCGCCTTTCCATCGCGGAAGACGGTGGGGCATATCTCCCCGTACGCGTAAAAACCGGCAAGATTCAGGTTTTCCGGTAAATTTTCGACGAGGGTGCAGCCCTCTATTTCATTGTCGTCGGCCATAACAATATAACGGGCGCCGCAGGAAACGCACAAAAGAGTGCCGTAGACGTAGTCCCCGCCCTCGGCCGCTATCTTCTCCCGAATTTCCTCGATGGCCATCCTGCATGAGTCCTGAATGTCCTGCCTTTTCATCGTCACCAGCGATACGGTGGATTTTTCCGGTATAGCGCCTGACATGACTCCGGAACCATCCTTGGAGGAAAGCGATCTGAAGGTGCGCACAACCGGTATTCCGTCGTGGTAGTCGTTTTTGCTCAGGTTCACTTTGAGAGGGGTTGAAGCGAACACCGTCCGGTCGTTCTGCGCTATGAGTTCGTCAACCTCCATTCCCGCGGATTTCAGGTATTCCGTGAAGGGCATGTCGTTCACTCTGTATATGACGTTTTTATCGGATTTCGTCACGGTGGCTTTTTGTTCGGAGTACTTACTCAAAACGTTCTGCACCGAAAAAACCGGCCGCACGTTACCGCCGACAAGGACAATGGCCGCGCGGTCGCCGTAAGAGCGTCCGCCCGCGTACATCAGGATGGGCTCGTTGGGTACGCTGGAGGAAGGAAGCCCGCCAAACACCGGCGTATCCCCCGACAGCTCGCTCAATATATCTATGTAGTCGTCGGGAGGGAAAAGGGTGGTAAACGGCGGAGCGATAAAAATAAGTTTATTCGGCCCTTCAAGCCCGGACGAGGCTTTTTTGTAAGCCGCCTCCATTTCCGCCCGCAGATTGTCCGCCGTCAGAACGCCGGTCAGGGCGGAGGAAAATTCCGCGTCATCCGCCGTCAGGATTACCAGGACGACGGACATTATCTGGGCCCCGTTTTTCGTGTCGAAAGTTGCGATGGTGGTGCACCCGAACACGTCGAAAGGAAGTTTTTCCTGCAGCATGGCCGCGAATTTTTCGTGATCCGCTTCCACGTCGCAAAAAAACATGCCTAAACTGTTTTTGTTCAAAGGACCTTTTTCTTCAATCTGCCGCAACAGATCGGCCACCGCTTTTTCCGCGTCGTCCATTTCGTTTGTAACGGCAACTATGGAACGCATCCGATAATACCTCCCGAAAATTTTTGCTTTTGAAACCGGCAAGCGCCGCAGAGCAAGACGCGCTTCAGAATTGAATTATGACACAAGTTTTTCACAAAACATAGCGAATCACACAGGAACTTCGATATCAATCAGGAAGCCTTTTTCGGATTCTTGTTTACCCAGGCGCATTGTCCCTTTCAAAAGCCTCACCCGTTCGTGAATATGGGCCAGCCCCCGGTGTCCCGTGGCGCGCAGGTTTTCGTAATCCGTCTCCTCCTGCTCCGCCATGCCCGAACCATCGTCAAGCACCTGGAAAAGCAGGCCGCCGTTTTTTTGATTTTTTGAAAACGCCGTCTCGACGCGGGAAGCGCGTCCATGCCTGGCGGAGTTGGAAACGGCTTCCTGCAGGATACGGACAAACGCCAGAACGTGTTCTTCCGATATCTCCAAGTCTGTCTCCGCCTCCTCCGCACCGCGCACCTCCACCTCAACGCCGAAAGCGCGCGACAGCCGGTCCGCGTTTTCAAACATCGCCGCGGACAAGCCCAGCTTTACCCAAGAGGGCGAGAGTTCTTCGCAGTAATTACGTATCTCTTTCGCGGCGTTCTGGGCGACTTCCTCGGCCATCTCCAGGTTTTCGCTCAAAGCGGAGGCGTCGGTGGAGCTTTGCGCCAACTGTATCCATTTTATGGCCGCGATGATGCCTTGCAGCGGGCTGTCGTGCAGGTCGCGCGCCAGACGTTTCCGCGAATCCTCCTGAATCCGGACGATGTCGCTCACGTACCGTACCTTCAGTTTCTCCCTGGCAATGGCTTCCCCGGCCAGTTCCGCTATCGCGTTCGACAGAGCCTCGATCTCGTAGAAGCCGAGACGCTCCGGCGTCTGCGGCCGGTCGCGCCCCCATTTCATGTGGCGGATACTTTCGACGACCCGGTGCAGCGGCGCCGCCAGGTACATCCACAACCCAAGCATACCCGCGAAAACTGTAAGGGGCGTCAACACGGCCAGGGACATCCACAACCGGCGAACGTCCAGTATCGGCCCCAGGAGGTGGGTACGGGACACGGCGGCCAAAACCAGGAGCCCGTTTCCGGCGTCTTTAGCGGCAACGCAAAATTGTTTTCCTTCGGCGTCCTGAACCATGCGGGGTTCGTCTAAGGAAACGCCTGCCTCCCACAGCGGAATGAGTTTTTCCGCGCCCGCGGAGGCCGATAAAACTCTCCCCTCCTCCGTCAGGATCAATACTCCGCCGGAATCCCCGTTCGGCAGCAGCGGCGACATGGAGAGCATACGGAAGCGCGTCATGCGTCCGTGCCACACGTCGCGCCGCCCCGGACTCTGCAGCGTGTCGGAGATATTGTCCACCAGGTCGAGAACATACGAGCGCATCATGGAGTCCAAAGCCGTCTCCTGTGCTCGGAACACGTGCAGAGTGGTGAAAACGGAGCTGCCCGCAAGAAGGGTTATAACGCTCATCGAGATAATCAGCATATGTTTTCTCACGAGTCGCGGCCTCCGATTTCCACCTGCAGCTCGTCGAGCATGATGATTCCCCTTTTCAGGGCCAGGAGAACCGCTTCCGTCTTGTTGCGTGCCCCGAGTTTTCCATAGGCGGAGGTCAAATGGGCCTGCACCGTGCGCTCCGTGATAGAAAGACGCTTCGCCACAGCGTGTCCGGGAAGCCCCTGCGCGGCAAGCAGCAGCACTTCTTTCTCTCTCGCGGACAGGGATTCGACCGGTTCGAGGTTATCCGCCAGAGAAACGGAGGGGTCGATGTAAAAAACTCCGCGGGCGACGTCGCGTATGGCTTTGCGCAGATGTTCGAAAGGGGCTGTTTTAATTACATAACCTTTTGCCCCGGCATGAATGGAGGCCATTACGTACTGCTGGGCGTTCCATGCCGTCAGCATCAGAACGCCGACGGGAAGCCGCTCCTTCCGTATCCGGCGGGCGACTTCAATGCCGTTCGCCCCCGGCATCTCGATATCCAGGAGAACCACGTCCGGCAGCAGCCTCACAATGTCGTTCCAGGCGCTTTCTCCGTCGAAAGCCTGTCCAACCAGCTCGAATTCTTCCTCACTTTCCAGCCACGCGACAAGCCCTGCGCGCGTCAGTGGATGGTCGTCGGCAAGCAAAATCCGTATCATATCTGGGGCATCCACCATACGGCCCAGACGTTACAGACGCCGTGGTAGACGATGGCCGGCAGGACGGAGCCGTTTCTGTGGCGCAGGAGCCCCATGACCAGCCCCGGGAAAAACGTCGCGAGCCTGATCCAGCTTGGGGCGACAAACAAATGACAGAGGGAAAACACGGCGGACGTGAAAAAAATCGCAGCGCAAACGCCCCACTTGCGGACACACAGTGTCTGCATCCAGCCTCTGAAAAAAATTTCTTCTATGAAGGCCGCGGCCAGCCCTCCGCCCAAGTGGTTCACGGCCACCCACGCCGACGGGCGGAAAGGGCCGCCTATCCCCCATGCGCGGGGCCAGTAAAAAGACATAAACGTAAGCGGAACCAGGGTGATTACGGTCGCAAGCACCGTGTCGCGCCACGCTCCCCTGCCCATGAACCAGCGAAGCCCGTAAATTTCCTCGCTTTCACCGCGCCGCCTGCACCAGTAGTACGGAAAGTAAAGCATAAACGCCGCCGCGAGAAAACCCAACGCCGCTGCCCAAATATCGGGAAAAGTCGTGTCCATTTGAGAAAACGAGCCTCACAAACTCATGAGCGCGTTTTTCAGGAATTCGATGAACTCGAAGCTGTCCCGCAAAAACATCACTATGTTCAGGCGCTGCGTATAAAGGAGCCTCGACGTCTTCCATAAAATGTAAACGAGGGGGACCGCGACTATAATAGCTCCGGTTTTGTACAATATCTTCGACGGAATGACGCCGTAATCCTCAAAAAGCACATCCACCAGCCATCCGGCGGTCATGAGGGCGAACCCCAAAATCCAGACTGACAAGCCCATAAAAGTTGACGTATTGATAAATTGCACACTCAGCCCTCCCGAGCGCGGCCAAACCCGAAATTTTTTCCAAACTCCGCTTATTATACGCTAATCTACCCGTTCTCCGGCTATCCACACAGAGCGGATCGGACGGGTTCCCGAGGCGTACGCCAGCACAGCGGGAGAGTCGCCGTCCAGCGCTGCAAAGTCGGCCCGTTTTCCCGGCTCCAGGCTGCCGGCTTCTTTTTCGGCCCCTATGGCCCAGGCGGCGTTCAGGGTCGCGCCGACCAGCGCCTCCTCGGGCGTCAGGTTCATGAGCATGACGGCCAGGCTGAAGACGAAGGGCATGGACGGGCAGAAGCACGAGCCGGGGTTCAGGTCGGTCGCCAGAGCGACGGGAACCCCGCGCTCGATCATGACGCGGGCGCGGGCGAACGGTTTTTTCAGGCTGTATGCCGTCGCGGGCAAAAGGACGGCCACGGTTCCCCCCTCAGCCAAAGCCGTGATCCCCGCGTCCGATGCCGCCAGCAGATGTTCCGCCGACACCGCGCGCAGTTCGCCGGCCAATGCCGCCCCGCCCAGGTCATTTACCTCGTCGGCGTGAATCTTTAGCCCGAACCCAAGCTCCCTGGCCCTGTTCAAAATTTTTCGGCTCTGCTCAACGGAGAAAACGCCTTCCTCGCAGAAGACGTCGCAGAACTTCGCAACGCCCTGACGCGCCGCGGAGGGAAGCATTTCGTCCGTGAGCAGGGCCACGTAGCCGTCCGGGTTCGATTTATATTCCTCCGGCACCGCGTGGGCTCCCATGAAAGTGGCAACGACGCTCTGAGGAGTGTCTTTCCCGAGACGTTCTATGACGCGCAGCATTTTCAACTCGGTCTCGACGTCAAGGCCGTATCCGCTCTTGATTTCAATGGTCGTCGTGCCGTATCGCAGCGCGTTGGACAGGAGTTCGCGCGAAAAACGGAACAGCTCATCTTCGGAGGCAGCGCGGACTTTTTTCACGGACGAAAGAATACCGCCGCCCGCCTTCAATATGTCCAGGTACGAAACGCCAGCCAGGCGCATGGAGAACTCGCTTTCGCGGGTGGCGGCAAAACAGGCGTGAGTGTGAGGGTCTACAAAGCCCGGAATGACCGCCGCTCCTTCCAGATCAAATTCTTTATCGGCGGATTTGCCTTTTAGCGCGTTTCCCATCTCCTGCCTGGTTCCCAGCGCGGCGATACGCCCGTTTTCCACAAGAAAGCATCCGTCCCGAAACTCCGAGACTTTGCCTTGTTCCCGCCCCGCCGCGGGCGCGCCGCCCATGCGGGGCGTGTATATACGCGCGTTCTTAAAGAGTTTGACGCTCATGAGCAATCCCCTCCCCGTTTCGTTCATTGTACGTAAATTCCAGCGGCCCAACAAGTATAATAAAGTTTCAAAAAGCTGTTAAAAGGAGTGGGACGGTATGTCTTTGCCGAAAGCGTACGTTGGGTTGCCTATTCAGGAAGCGGGACTGGAGCTTCTGAGGGGAAAGGCGGATTTTGAGGTATGGGAGAAAGAGGGAGCGCCGCCGAGGGAAGGTTTGCTGCGCGGCCTGAAAGACGCGGAGGGGTTTCTGTCCGGGCTTTTCACCCGCGTTGACGAGGAATTGCTGGATGCCGCCCCCAAACTGAAGGTCGTCAGCAACTACGCGGTGGGTTACGACAACATCGACGTTCCCGCCGCCACGAAGCGCGGCATCTACGTCACAAATACGCCGGACGTCCTCACTCCCGCGACGGCGGATCTGGCTTTCGCGCTGCTCCTGGCCTCCGCGCGCAGGGTAATTGAGGCCAACGCTTTTTTGCGCTCAGGCCAGTGGAAGGCCTGGGGACCGGAGCTGCTGGTAGGCGTGGAGGTTTCCGGCAGCGCGCTGGGAATCGTCGGTTTCGGCAAGATCGGCCAAGCTATGGCCAGGCGGGCGCGGGGCTTCGACATGGACGTCCTGTACTTCAGCGCAACGCGCCGCCCTGAGCTGGAGCAGTCGCTCGGAGCGAAATACCTCCCGCTGGACGAGCTTCTGAAGGAGAGCGACTTCGTATCGCTGCACTGCAACCTCACCGAGCAGACAAGAAACCTCATTGGAGAAAAGGAACTGCGCATGATGAAAAAAACCGCTGTCCTCATCAATACCTCCCGGGGTCCCGTGGTAGACCAGGCCGCCCTGTACAGGGCCTGCGCCGAAAGGTGGATTTGGGGCGCGGGACTTGACGTTTTCGTCCAGGAACCCATACCGTTGGACGACCCGCTGCTCACCCTGCCCAACGTCACCACTCTGCCCCATATAGGCAGCGCCAGCAGGACGGCGAGGGACGACATGGCGCGCAAATCCGCGTCCAACCTTCTTGCGGCGCTCAGGGGCGAAAGGCCCCATGACCTCGTCAACCCGGAAGTGTTGGGAAGCGTTGGGAAATGCTGATATAATGCGCAGCGAAACATTCGCCTGAAAGCCTGAAAGGGGATAATACGTAATGGAAAAAAGAGAACTGGTGATCATCGGAGCCGGGCCGGCGGGCATGACCGCGGCAATTTACGGACGCCGGGCCGGGCTTGACGTTTTGCTTCTTGAAAGGGGCGCGGCGGGAGGCCAGATAAACACCACGGAGGAAATAGAGAACTGGCCGGGAGTGCAGCGCGCCACCGGCCCTGAACTGGGGAACATGTTCAGGGAGCACGCCCTGAAGTTCAAAACGGAGTTCAGAACGGCCGAGGTAAAAAAAGTCGAGCTGCGCGAAGACAGCAAAATTGTTGTGACGAATAAGGGCGAGATCGAGGCGGAAGCCGTCATAGTCGCCACGGGAGCGTATTTCCGGCGTTTGGGCTGTCCCGGCGAGGCCGAGCGCGTCGGGCAGGGCGTCAGCTATTGCGCGGTGTGTGACGGGGCTTTTTTTGAAGACGAGGTCGTGGCGGTGGTGGGAGGCGGCAACACAGCCGTCGAGGAAGGAGACTACCTCACCAAGTTCGCCTCCAAAGTTTACATAATCCATCGCCGCGACGAATTCAGGGCGGATCGCGCCGCTGTTGAACGCGCCCTGAGTAACCCAAAAATCGAGCCTGTCTGGAACAGCGTGGTGGAAAAAATAGAGGGCGACGGAACAGTGGAGAACCTGGTTTTGAGGAACGTAAAGACGAACGAGGTTTCCAATCTGCCGGTGGCCGGGGTTTTCATGTTCGTGGGACAGTCGCCTTACGACGAATGTGTACGGGGGCTGGTAAAAGCAGCGAAAGACGGCTGGATCATCGTGAACGAGGGAATGGAAACATCCGTGGAAGGCATATTCGCGGCGGGAGACGTGCTCAACAAACACCTGCGCCAAGTGGTGACCGCCGCCTCCGACGGAGCCGTAGCCGCCATGAGCGCGTCAGCCTACATCAACGAACAAATTCACCTGCGCTCCTCCATACTGGAGCCGGAATCCGTCACGGCTTTTTTCTACCAGAGCATCGACGCCGCCCAGGCTCGGCTTTCAAACGAGGTGGAAAAAGCGGCCAAGGCGAAGGGGATAAAAATCCCCATCATAGACGCCTACAAAAACAACCGAATGACGGAAAAACTGGGGCTGTCATCACAGCTTCCGGCATTGGTTCAGCTTCACAGGGGCGGCGTGGAGAAAGTCACGCGCGTGGATTCCGAGTCCGACATAGCGAAAGTTTTCATTTAGAACATCCGAGAATAGAGAAGGAGGGGGGGATTGATTTTATGGCTGACAATAGAACGGAAAACGCGCAGTACACTTATCAGGCAACACAAATTTCCACGGCGACGAAGGAACAGCTCCTTCTCATTACGTACGATATAGCGATACGCTCGTGCCGTATGGCGGAAGCGGCGCTCAATCCGGATAACAAGTCACAGGACTACGACCTGGCCCACCGGGAAATAGTGCGCGCCCAGGACGTAATCCGGGAGCTGATGGTTACGCTGAACACCGAAAAAGGCGGGGAGATGGCCCTCAATCTGATGCGGCTGTACGATTATATGTACCAGCAGCTTGTCGAGGCCAACATAAAAAAGGACTCTCATAACGTCCATACTGTCCTGACGATGCTCGAAGACCTTAAAAGCACGTGGGAAGAGGCGTTGATGAAGCTGTTGAAGGAATATCAGGAAGCGCACCCGGAGGACGAAGACCTCAAAGCGGTCAAAAATATGAACGCAAAAGACCTGAGCGGCGTCAAAGAAGTTCAGGCCGTGCCGGATCAAACGCCGCGCGCGGCTCAGGCGCCGGAAAAAGCCGGAGGATTGAATATTGCGGGATGACGTCCTGAACAAGGTCAAAAACCTGCTGATCCTTGAAGGCGACATGTATAAAACGTTGAGGAAAATGGTTTCCCGCGAGCTGGAAGCCATTCTTCTTCATAAAAACATGGAGGAATTGTTATCCATACTGACCGAGAAACAGGAGGTCATTTCCCGCCTGCAGCTTCTGGCTGACTCGTGGCTGGATGCGCTCCCCTTTGTGGGAATTGACGAGCTGCGCGGGACATCCGGTTTCTGGAACAAGCTGGAGGAGCTGTTTTCCGAAGAACAGGCGGCCGAATTGAACGACGTCCTCACAGAGACGAGGGCCACCGCCGAGGACTTGATGGAAGCGGAGAAAAGCGTACAGAACGAGCTGGAAAAACACGTTCAGCAGCTTCGGGAAAAGATGCTGGAGCTTAAGCATGGGCGCTCGGCGGTCATAGGATACGCCAAAATGGGCGGAGGGCAGTTTGACGTTGAATAACAGGCTTCGTACAGGCGCAATGCTTTTATCCACTTTATTCTTCTCATGTTTTTATCCTCCGGCTTCTTCGGCGGAGCCGGCTGACCCTCAATTACGGCGGGAAACAGAAATAGGGCGCAAGGCCGTGGAGCAGATAGAAGCGCGTTGGGAACTCGTGGCGGACCCCGCCCGTCTTGTACATCTCGCGATGATAGCGGACAGGCTGAAACCCCACTTGGAGCGCGACATTTCCTACGAAGTCCGTATCATACGCTCGGACGCAGCCAACGCTTTCTGCCTGCCGGGCGGGTTCATTTTTTTCACGTCGCGTATGCTCGAGCGGCTGCGTTCCGACGCGGAAATCGCCGCCGTCATGGCCCACGAAATGATCCACGTAGACCGCGCCCACGGAGTGCAAATGGCCGCCAAGGCAAACAGGGTCAACCTGGCGGCTTTGGCGGCGATGGTTTTGAGCGGTGGAGCGGTGGCGCCCATCGTACTGGCTCAGGTGGCTCAGGTGGCCATCAACAGCGCCTATACGATAGAGTTTGAAAAAGAAGCCGACAGCATGGGACTGGACTTGCTGATAGCGGCCGGTTATCCCCCTTCGGCCATGGTCACCCTCATGGAGGGGTTCATGCACGAGGAGATGAAGCAGCCGATCAGGGAATACGGAATATACATGAACCACCCGGAGTCCGTAGAGCGCGTCCAAAGCCTGAGCGAAAAACTTAAAAGCATGAGTATCTCTGTCGAGAGGAAAGTTCCCCTTCAACTGCTCAGGACGTCGATAGCGGAAGACGGGGAAAGCGCCCGCCTGCTGATTGACGGCACAGAGGTATGGGGAGGCCGGCAAGACGAGTCTACGCTCGAATTGCTTGAACAGGTACGAAAACTGCTGGATCGTGATTTTCAGATGGAACTGGCCCCCTATGACCTGCAGCTTGAAGGAGATGGAAACCAAAGTCTTCTGCGCCTCAAAAACAACGTACTTGCAAAAACGCCGTTGCCGGAAGGTATGCCTGACCTGGCCGCTTTACGGGGAAATTTGCTGGCCGCCCTGGCCAGGGCCCAGTCCAGACATCCAATAGCCAAATACTTCAGGTGAGTCCCATAAAATTTATAGTCGCCGGGGTAGGCCCCGGAGACCCGGATTTGATCACCATCAAGGCGCTGAAGGCTATAGAACGGGCGGATCTTGTGTTTGCGCCCGTCGCCGAGGCCGGCCGGCCGAGCGTTGCCGAGTCGGTCATCCGCGCCCACCTGAACGTCGAAACCATCCCAATAATATTTCCCATGACGCGGGACGGAGAATACAGAGATTCCGTTTTGCTTGGACAACTGGAGACGCTCCGTCCAAGATGGGAAAAGGCCGAAAGTACCGTTCTGCCTGTTATAGGGGACTCGTCTCTTTACGCGACCGGCGCGTATTTTTACGGCGTGTGGAAAGGGCTTGCCCCCTCTCTCGAGCTGGAGCTGATTCCTGGTGTTTCCGCGCACTCGCTGGCCGGGGCGCGGACGAAGCGTTTCATGGCGCTGGGAGAGGACATATTTTCGGTGATTCCCGGAACCGCAAGCGCGGAAGCGGTTGCCGGGGCCCTGAAAAGCTGCTCCGCCGCCGCCCTGTACAAGCCGTCGGCGCTGGGGGAACGGCTGCGCCCCACTGTCGTTTCGGCAGGACCTTGGGCGGACGTGCTGCGCGTGGATCGCGCCGGCCTTCCCGGCGAGCGTATCGTCAAAGGCCCCCCGGCCCTTGCTCCGCCTGATGAATATCTATCCACTCTGCTGCTGCGCAGAAACCCCATGTGTTAATTGCATTTTTTAGCTGGAAACGTTTAAGCGTATACAGTATACTAATACAATTCTGTGTAGGACGCTAAAGGAGACGTCAAGGCACGCATGGAAAAACTGAGAATCGGCGGCAGAGTTTTTTTAATCAGTTTCCTTCTGGTGCTGGCGGGAGTGTTCGCAATCTCGCTTGTAAGTAGTTTAGTGTTCATCAAGAACATGCAAGATGAAATGGATCATGCCCTCAATACCGCGACGGACGGTTTAAACCGGGAGATACTTGCGAAACTCGACCAGATGACAATTTTCGGCCGCGCTGTCTCCAATCTGGATAGGCTTGCCGAGCTTATCGAGCAGCACGACATTTACGAAATGAACGAATTGATGGCGTCATATCTGGAAATCTCACCATTCGACGCTCTTGTTGTCTTCAACGCAAACGGAGATGTCTTATGCCGTCCGCACAATCCAAGCAATCCGGAAATTTCCCTCAACATCGCAAACGATATGATCGACGCCCAAATGGTCAACTTCGCCTCGGTTGAGCCGATGATGAACATCGGAACTACTCCCTCTGTGGCTCTTGGGCTATTTCATTCGGTGCCGGTTATGAGGGGTTCCGAAATAATGGGAGTCATTTTGATAGGCTTAAATTTTGGAAATCCGGAGATGCTGTCCGGGCTGGCCAACATGTACAGAACCGAGCTGACGATTTTTTACAACGACAAAAGGGTTGCCACGACTATTTTGGAGCAAGGCCGAAGAATGATAGGAACGACGGCGGAACCCCGCATAGTGAATACCGTCATCGGAAAAGGCGATACGTACAAAGGAATGATGAATTTTGCCGGGGCTACTTTACGTACCTTTTACAGACCCTTTGATTTCCAGGGGAAAAGGGTGGGGATGCTCGCGGCCGGGGTTTCAACTTTTTTCCTTGACCAGGCCATAACCGGCGCCATTTACAACATTGCGGCGGCCGCTTCGATTTTCCTTCTGCTGTCTTCGTGGCTGTCTTATCTCTTCGCTCGGAACATTTCAAAACTGTCGGAAGAAAAGACGAAACAGGAAGTGTTTCTTAACCTGCTCATGAAAAACAGCCCCGACATCACCGTGATCTTCGACGAAGACAGCAAGCTCATCGACTGTACCGACACACTTCTGCGCGAAATGAGACTGCCCGCCCTTGCCGTGATAGAAGGCAAACCGTTTTCCGAAGTTTTCAGAGGGGTGCTCGACGCCACGGACGCTGAGCGATTGTTGGAAATGGGCAAAAAATCAATGCGGGAGAGAAGCAACCTTACGATGAACATGACGGTTGATTTTAGAGGAGGCAGCCCCCGGCAATACTCCATTCGCGTCAGCCCCATGATTGACGCGGGAGAGGACAGCCTGGGGGTGATGGCGATGTTCCACGACCTCACTGAGCTGAACAAGCTCCAGCAAGTCGAGGCGGCTTCCCAGGCCAAGAGCACCTTCCTCGCCCAAATGAGTCACGAGATACGCACCCCGCTCAACGCCATCATAGGGCTCAGCGAAGTGGAACTGCGAAGCAGCCTGAGAAGCGACACTCGCGATAACGTCGAAAAGATCCACAGATCCGGCAATATCCTGCTTAACATAATCAACGACATTCTGGATATTTCAAAAATCGAGTCCGGTAAATTTGAAATCTTTCAGGACAGGTACGATTTCCCCAGCATGATAAGCGACACAATCAACCTGAATATAGTCCGCATCGGCTCAAAGCCGATTATGTTCGAGCTTCATATAGACGAAGACATACCGGTTCAGTTGTATGGCGACGAACTCAGGATAAAACAGATTCTCAACAACATTTTGTCGAACGCTTTCAAATACACGGAGGAAGGCAAAGTCGGCCTCAGAATATCCTGTATTCGGATGGGACACGAGGTTATGCTCAGGTATGAGATCAGCGACACAGGCAGGGGTCTGAAAAAGGAGAGCTTGGACAACCTTTTCTCGGAATACCAGCAGTTTGACGCGCAGGCCAACCGCAAGATCGAGGGAACCGGGCTGGGTCTGTCTATATGCAAAAAACTGCTCGACCTGATGGGCGGCACAATCAGAGCGGAAAGCGAATATGGAAAAGGGTCCAAATTTACGGTGAGACTGGTTCAAAGTATCCTGGATCCCACGCCGATTGGAGCGGAAACCGCGCAGACCCTGATGACGTTCCGCGTGTCGGACAGCCGCCGCGATCACGTGGAGTACGTCCCCATACCCGGCGGAAAAGTCTTGATTGTGGATGACGTCCACACAAACCTTGACGTGGCCAAAGGCTTAATGGCCCCGTACGGTCTTACCATTCATCTTGCGTCGAGCGGACAGCAGGCCATCGATATAATCAAAGAGGAAAAGACAATATACGACGCCGTGTTCATGGATCATATGATGCCCGAAATTGACGGAATAGAGGCGGTTCGCATAATCCGGGAAGAAATAGGAACGGAGTACGCAAAAACCGTGCCGATTGTGGCATTGACGGCAAACGCGCTTGTAGGCAGCGATAAGATGTTTTTGGAAAAAGGTTTTCAGGCGTTTCTCGCAAAACCCATAGACGCCTTCAAGCTCGACGAAGTTATGAACGAATGGGTGCGTAAAGGACGAGTTGGGAACGCTCCGCAGCTTGAGACCGGCGTTTTGGATTCCCCCGCCAATATCGGCGAGACGGGGCGCGCCGTAACGGAATGTTTCATCGAAGGAGTGGACCTGACCGCGGGGATATCGCGTTTCGGCGGAGAGGACGCGTATCTGCAAATCATCCGTTCCTACGTTACGCATACGCCGGCCCTGCTGGAAAAGGTGCGAACCGTAAGCGCCGACACGCTGGCTGATTACGCCATCACGGTACACGGCATAAAAGGCTCCAGTTACGGCATGTGCGCTAACGCGGTCGGCAAGATGGCCGAAAACCTGGAGGAAGCCGCTAAAAAAGGGGATATCGAAACCGTCAAGTCAGGCGCGGGCGCTTTCGTCACCGCGGTGGAGTCGCTCATCTCCAAACTCAGCGCGCTGGAATACACCGCCAGAGGCCCGGCGTCCGACGTTTGCGCAGAGCTCAAAGCCGCGCCTGACGGGGCTGTTTTGGATAAATTCCTGAAATACAGCACGCGTTACGATCTGGTCGGCATGGAGGAAGCCATGTCCGAGCTGGAGCAATACGAATACGAAACGCAGGCCGACCTGATCGCCTGGCTCAGAGAACAACTGGACGGCTTGGAATACGACATCATACGCGAACGCCTGGAAAGCGAGTTGAAAAGCACATGATTATCTTCCTCCGCGCCGCCGCGGCTTTGCTGATATTTATCGCAACGCTGACACAGCCGGCTTTTGCGTCTTTCCCGCCCGAAAAACTGGGAAACTGGCGTCTATCGTCCGAGCACGTCACCGAACTGACGACGTCCGAGTCCAGGGACATGGGTAAGTGGACGAGCGCTTCTTACGTCAGATCCGAGCCTTCTGGGTTCATAGAGGTTCAGTTTATGGAAGGCTCCGGCCCCACTAAACTTTTTGTCCCGGAGGGTATAATTTCCTCCGATGACGGGCCTATAGGCTTTTTATCCACGTATGAAACCCTTAGCGTCGCCGGCAGGCGCGCCGTGCTGGAGCGTGACAGCCTGACGGGCCAATCGCTGGCAGCAGCCTTGGATACGCAAACCGTA
>WRKN01000010.1 GCA_009778055.1 Synergistaceae bacterium | reverse complement strand
GTTTCTGGCCGGCCAGATCACAGTGGTGGAGGGTTACATGGAGAGCACCGCCATGGGGATGGTCGCCGGGGTCAACGCGGCGCGGCTTTTAAGCGGAAAATCCCCGGTCGTCTGGCCGAGGGAAAGCGCGGTCGGGTCTCTGCTGAACTACCTGCAAAACGCCGTTGCCGCCGGAGGAAAGACATTTCAGCCCATGAACGTCAATTTGGGAATTTTTCCGCCGCTTGACCGGAACATAAAGGACAAAAAACAAAAAGCGCACGACCTGTATGCCCGCGCGCTTGCTGTTTCAAATGATTTCTGGGACGGCAATTACTTGTAATAGTAGTAGTGAGGGCAACCACTTGTCCGCCGCGGTTTGGTGGGCTGGACATATACCGGCTGCGGCTGCACGACAACCACCGGCTGTGGCTGTACATAATATACCGGCTGCGGCTGTACGACGATCACCGGCTGCGGCTGTACATAATATACCGGCTTCGTCTTTACGACTTTCGCGCGCGGATAACAAAGATAACAGTGACCGTACGCAGGCTTACCACATTCATGCCAGCCATGCGCTAAAGCTGTTCCTGCCGCGCTCAAAACCATCACAACCAACAACAAAGACACGGAAATTTTCTTCATAAATCTAACCCCTCCCTAAAATATCGGCGTACCCAAAACTACTTTGCGCTGTAGTAGAAATAAGGATGAAGATGTTGATGAGGATAAGGAATAGGACACGGGCAAGGCTCCAGCGCCATCCGTTGTTGTTGTACGACCTGCGGCTGTTGCTGGACATATACCGGCTGCGGCTGCTGTACTACCACCTGCTGTGGTTGCTGCACGGCCGCCGGTAACGGCTGCTGCTGTACGACTATCTGCTTCGGCGCCCGTTCAACCGGCTGTGGCTGACGTACGACACGTACCGGCCGCTGGGGCTGTACGACGACTTGCTGCGGCTGTTGCACGACCACCGGCTGCTGTTGTACGATAACCGGCTGCGGTTGCTGCACAATCACCTGCGGCTGCTGCACGATAACCGGCTGGGGCTGCTGTACAACCACCGGCTGCTGTTTTACGACTACCGGGTAATAGTGGTAACCGTGCCCGTATATAGGATCCGCGTACCATTGGCCATACGCAAAAGCAGTTCCCGAAGCGCACAAAATCACTACTGCCAACAACATAAACATAAAAGCTTTTCTCAACTGAAATCAGGCCTCCTTACCTCAATATAAATCGGGATACTCCTCCCGAATCTTTAAGTATTGTAAAATAAATATTGACAAAGTCAATCACTTTTTCATAGTTCTGTCAAGCGGCTCATCAGGGCGTTCAGGGCGTTTGTATTCCTACCAGCGCCCCCGTTTTTGATTGTTCTCTGGCTTGTCCGGAGCTTCTGTTCGATGAAAAGTCGGGATCTCCTCCGGTAAAGTTTCCGATCAAGCCTCCTACTCCCTCGCCGCCGATGACTGTGCCGCTGTTGGCGTTGTTGCGCAACATTCCGCCCGACATTCGCCCGACTACGCCACCGAGGTTGGCCATGCCGTCGACTGTGGCCGCGGACGCGCTGCCGCGTATCTCGCCGCCCGCGAGTTCGCCGGCGAGACCGCCCGCCTGCGCCCTTCCCTTAACGCTGCCGGTCACTGTGCATCCGGTTACAATTCCGTCCGTCATGCGTCCTACCACGCCGCCTATGAATGAATTGCCGATAACCTGCCCGTTGAAAGCCGCTCTCTCAATCCTTCCCCCGTCGATCATGTTGCCCGCTAAACCGCCTACGTTACGTTCACCGTGTACGGTGACTCTGTCCGCAACGCTTTCTGCGATAATGCCGTTCAGTATGCCGCCCACGAAACCGCCCACGTCGACATTCCCTTCAACTTGCCCCTCGGTTTTGCAGAAGCGTATCGCGACATGATCCACCGCGCCGGCCAAGCCGCCGACGCCGCTCTCTCCAACGACGTTTCCGGAGAAGTGGCAGTTTTCCATAAATCCTTTAAGGGCGGCGCCCGCTATACCCCCCACGGCGGCCTGCCCTGTCACTGTGCCGGACACTCTGCAATTCTTGAGAGACGATCCCGTCATGAATCCCACGAGTCCTCCGACGTTGACGCCTCCCGTCACATTTACAAACTGTAAGCTTACGTTGTCCGCCGCGGCCCCGTCCAGCGCTCCGAAAAGCGCTCCCGCGGGTCTCCTCGAATCATTTCCGGAGCCCATGCCGTATATCGTGAACCCGGCGCCGTCGAAGAATCCTCTGAATGGACGGGTACCGCCATCTTCTTTATAAAAGCCTATAGGAACCCAAACAACGTCTTTTAGGTCGATATCGGCGCCGAGCCTGACGTATTTGCCGGCGTACGCCTCTCCGTTGTTGACCGACGCGGCAAAAGCCGATAGCTGGGCCGCGGTGCGGATTACATAAGGGCTTCTCTGGGTTCCGGTCCCCGCCGCGAATGTCCGGGGGGTCGCCGCGCTTCTCTGAGAAGGAGACACGGTCGCCCTTCTGACTCTTCTGGCCGCCGCTTCGCCCTCCGTGGGCGAAACAAAATCAACCGTCAACACCGTTAAAAGCGCGCATAACAATACAAAGGCAAAACCTCTATCCAACCTGCTGGAAATGTTCAAGAGTGCACACGCTCCTTAATAAGTAATTTTCAACATGCGTATTATACTATGAGCATACGTGTTTTCGAGAGGAGCGAGAGGAGATTTAATATGCGCGTCCGAGTCTGCGTGTTCGTACTTTGCGCCGCGTTTTTTTATCATGCTGTGAACGCGAATTCGTTTATGACTGTCGAGCGGGTGGCGACGGGCATGAACACCCTCATGTCGGTCTCGGCGGAAATGCCGAAGCGCACGGCCGGGAATGTCTTGGACGGAGCGTTTCTCATTTTGAGCGAACTGGAAGGAGCTTTCTCCAGGTACAGGGCGGACTCGGACGTGTCGCGCGTAAACGCGGCTTCGGGAAAAGAGTATGTGAAGGTGGGGCGCGATACGTGGGCGATATTGGAGGCCTCTCTATCGTTAGCCGACGCGGCCGGCGGTTATTTCGACCCGACCGTGGGGCCTCTCACCGACCTGTGGCGCATATCCGCCGCCGGGGACTGGACGCCGCCGTCGGACGAACAGATATCGGCGGCGCTGGAACTCGTGGGTTACCGAAAAATTTCCCTCGTCTCGCCCGACATGACGCGTTTGAATCTGGAGGGGGCGGCTTTGGATCTGGGGGCGATAGCCAAGGGCTACGCGGGGGACAGGGTGGCGGCGTACCTTAAGGAGCGCGGGGCGCGCTCGGCTCTGCTCGACTTCGGCGGCGACGTGACGCTCTTTGGTACGCGCAAAACTTTTTTCAAGGCCGTTCCGTGGCGGATAGGCGTCAGGCATCCGTCCCCGGCGGAGGCGGGGAGAGAGAGCATTGTCTGCGCTCTGTCGTTTCTTCTTTCGCGGGGGGAAGTTTTATCCTTTGTGACGTCGGGTTCCTATGAAAGGTTCAGAAGGTACAGGGAGAAAAAACTGTCGCACGTGTTCGACCCGCACACCGGTCTGCCGGTCGATACGAACCTGGTCTCGGTCTCCGTAGCCGACCCCTCTCCCGCGAGGGCCGACGCGTTCGCCACGGCTTTTCTGGCCATGGGAGAACCCCGCGCGCGGGAAATACTGGGCCGTTTCCCCGTCACGGAAGCCGTATTCGTTTATTTGGAAGACGGCAAGGCGAAGGTGAGCGCCACCGAGGGGCTGCGGGGAAAAATCAGGCTCATGGACAAATCTGCGACCCTTGAGATTTTTTAGCCGTTGCCGGATGTAATGCGGCAAGGTTATAATTGCCGAAGCAAAAAGTTTAAGGAGGGCATGTGCGCTTGAGCGAGAAATATCTTGTGGGGGGAACCGTCCTTACCGGTAAGGGCAAGCGTTTGGAGAACGCCGCGCTGGCGCTGAAAGACGGCAAAATATTTTCGATATCTTCCGAGAACGAGATTCGCCCATCAAAGAAAGCCGAGGTCTTCGACCTGACCGGCAAAATAATCACGCCAGGGCTGATAGACGCCCACGTACACGTGGGAACCTATCCGGAGGGATTTCCGAACGATTCCTGCGACACCAACGAAATGGTGGATCCTCTGACCCCGCATTTGCGCGTGCTGGACGCGATTTACCCGGACGACGAGGCTTTTCAAAGCGCGCTGGCCGGCGGCGTTACGTGTGTTCAGACCCTGCCGGGCAGCGCGAACGTCATAGGCGGGCAGGGGGCCATAATAAAAACTAAACCCGACATAGTAGAGCGTATGGTCATGAGCGCCCCCTCGGCGATGAAGGCGGCGCTGGGCGAAAATCCGGTCAGGGTTTACACGGCGCTGAAAAAATCGCCGAACACCCGCATGGGAATCGCGGCGCTTATGCGAGAGGCGCTGGTGAAAGCCCAAAACTACAGGGCCAGAAAAGAGGCGGCTCTATCGAAAAAAGCGAGCAAGGCGGGTAAAGCGGATAAAAATGTCTTTGAGCGCGATTTTGTCATGGAGTCTCTGCTTCCCGTCCTGAGCCGCGAGCTGGCTCTTTGCGTGCACTGCCACCGCCTGGACGACATTCAGACGGCGGTGAGAATCGCCGAGGAATTCAACCTGAATTTAACGTTGGAACACTGCACCGAGGGGCATAAGATAGCCTCATGGCTGGCGGGAAAAAAAGTCCGCGCCGCCATAGGCCCCACTATGGCCACAAAATCCAAAATAGAGGTACGCAACAAGACCTGGGACACTCCCAGAATTCTATGGGAAAACGGGGTGCGCTTCTGCATAATCTCCGACCATCCCGTCGTCCCCATCGAGCACCTGAACGTCTACGCTTCCCTGGCCATGCGTGCCGGGTTGCCGGCGGACGAGGCCCTGAAGGCAATCACAATCAGCGCCGCCGAGCATCTGGGTATCGAGGACCGCGTGGGTTCCATCGAAAAAGGCAAGGACGCCGACATAGCGGTTTGGGACGGGGAACCGCTCGACTCGCGCTCCCGCGTCGTAAAGACTTTTATTGATGGAGAACTTGTTTATGATCGGGTATGATAACCTATTGTAATTTATTTTAGAAATATTATAGAAATAAAAGGAGAGGTTTGCGTTGAAACGAAATGGTTGGGTAGTGTTGTTAATTATTCTTGCGTGCGTCGCGGGACTGACTTATCATCAAATGCGGCGGCAGCAGCAGGCGGAAGAATACGGCTATGAATCTGTTCCGGCCCGTTCCGCTTCCGGGGAGGGGGGAAGAACGGACGCTAAAGACGTTCTTGTAGTGGCCGACCAGTACGACGCCACTTCGATGGATCCCATCGCTCACAACGACGTCCCCAGCTCCCGCGCCGTCTACAGTCTGTATGACACTCTGATTTTTGCCGACGACGAGGGAAATATCTTCCCCGGGCTGGCCGAGTCGTGGGAGTTATTGTCTGGCACGGAGTACAAGTTCAACCTGCGTAAGGGCGTCAAGTTCCACAACGGCGACGAACTGAATGCGGAGGACGTCCGGCACGCGATAATGCGCGCCACCACGGACGCGGGCGCGAGAATCGCCGTCTACTCGCAGAACGTGAAGGACGTTCAGGTCATCGACGATCACACGCTCGTCATCGAACTGAAAAAAACCGACTACTCCTTCTTCCCTTCCCTGACCCACAGTTGGGCCGCCATCTACAGCAAGAGGGCCTTTGAGGAACTTGGGGACGGCTTCGGCATGAACCCTGCCGGGGCGGGATCGGGGCCCTTTAAGTTCGTGAGCTGGCAAAAGGGCAACAAGTACGTGCTGGAACGCTTCGATGATTACTGGGGCCCCAAGCCCAGAGTCAAAACCATCGAAGTCCGCTCCATTCCCGAGCCGACCAGCCGCACTATAGCGCTGGAAACGGGCGAGGCGGACATCATTTTCCCGGTCGTCCACAACGACCTGAGGCGCGTGGACGAAAACGAAAATCTGGTGCTGTACCGTAAACCGCAGAATTCCATCACCTACGTCGGCTTCAACGTGACGAAGCCGCCGTTCGACAACGTCAACGTCCGCCGCGCCGTAGCCTCGGCGCTTGACGTAGCGGGCATCCAGGCCGCCTCCTACAGAGGAGTGGGCAACGCGCCCGGTTCCCTGGTTCCCTCCGCGGTAAAGTACTCGCTGAACGACGTTACCCCCGTGCGCGAGCGGGACGTCGAACTGGCCAAAAAACTGCTTGCCGAGGCCGGCGTAAACGACCTCAGACTGGAGATATGGACTAACGAGCGTAAGGAGCGGGTGGACAGCGCGACGATCATTCAGGCCCAGTTGGAAGAAGCCGGAATAAAGTCCGAGATCAAGGTGCTGGAGTGGGGCGCGTACCTGAACGGCCTCCTGGAGAAAAGGCACGATCTTTTCATTCTCGGCTGGGTAAATTCCATTCCCGACCCCAATTACGCAATTTCCGGTCTTTTGGAGTCCAGCGCTCTGGGTTCCACCAACTACACGTTCTTCAGCGACGCGAAACTGGACGAGCTTCTCGACAGGGGGCGCGGCCTTGAGGACGGCGACGAGAGAGCCGCCCTCTACAAGGAGATGCAGCTATATATCGACGAGCAGCTCCCGATGATCTATCTGCACAACGACGAATCCATCGCCGGCACGCGGAAAAACGTCAGGGGTTTCGAGCCGCGTTCCAACGAAATTCACTCGTTCCGTGAAGTTTATTTTGAATAGCCGGTCCTGATGATCCGCTACATCGTACGCCGAATTTTATTTTTGATTCCCGTGCTTGCCGGCGTGGCTTTTTGCGTCTTTACGCTTCTCTACCTGACGCCGGGAGATCCGGCGAAAATGGTTTTGGGGGAGATGGCGACCGAGCGGGCCATCCAGGAATTCAGGGAAAGGGAAGGGCTTGACAAGCCCTTCCTTATGCAATTTGCGAACTATGTCTACAAAGCCGTAACGCGGGGGGATATCGGACGCTCGTACGTCACGAAGCGGCCCGTCATGGACGAGATACTGGCGGCCTTTCCGGCCACGCTGAAACTCGCGGCTTTCGCCATTGTAATCGCCATAATCATCGGCCTGCCCTGCGGGATACTGTCGGCGATAAAGCAGTATTCCATCTTCGACACGGCGGCGATGATTTTCGCCATGATCGGCCTCTCCATGCCGGTGTTCTGGCTGGGGCTTCTTCTGATCCTGCTGTTTTCGGTTCACCTGCGCTGGCTGCCCCCGTCGGGCTTCGACACGTTCCAGGCAATGATTCTGCCGTCCCTGGCCCTGTCCGCGCAGTCAATTTCAATGATTACCCGCATGACGCGTTCCTCTATGCTTGAGGTCATCCGCGCCGACTACATCCGAACCGCCCGTTCCAAAGGGCAGAAAGAATCAGTCGTCATATGGCGGCACGCCCTCCATAACGCGCTGATTCCGGTTGTCACCCTCTGCGGGCTTCAATTCGGGCAGCTTTTGTCCGGGGCGATTTTGACGGAGTCTATTTTTGCCATCCCCGGAGTGGGGCGGCTGATGGTGGATTCCATCAAAGCGCGCGACTACCCCGTCGTGCAGGGCGGCGTGCTTTTTGTCGCCGTCGCGTTCAGCCTGGTCAACTTGCTGGTGGACCTTCTCTATGCCTACATCGACCCGCGCATTAAGGCGCAGTACAAATAGCTATGGACGCCCCCGTCCTTAAGAGCAACAAAAAACGCGGCGCGTTAATGGAGGTTCTTTTCCGTCTGAAGAAAAGCCCCCTCGCCATGTTTGGCTTCTTTTTCATTATTTTCCTGGCATTTACAGCCATTTTTGCCGACGTACTGGCCCCTCATCCCTATCAGAGGCAGAATCTGTCCCACGCGTTTGAAACCCCGTCGAAACAGTTCCTGCTCGGCACGGACGAGTTCGGGCGCGACATCCTGAGCCGCCTGATATACGGCGCGCGGGTGTCGCTGCAGGTAGGCTTCATAGCCGTGGGGATCGCCCTGTTCGCGGGGGGGATGCTGGGCGCGGCGGCGGGGTACTACGGCGGGTGGGCCGACAACGCCATCATGAGGGTGATGGACGTAATGCTCTCCATTCCCCAGACCCTGCTTGCCATAGCTATAGCGGCGGCGCTGGGTCCTGGGCTTTTCAACCTGATGATAGCGGTGGGCATATCGGCCGTCCCTAACTACGCGCGTATCGTGCGAGGCTCGGTGCTTTCCCTCCGCGAGATGGAGTTCATCGAGGCGGCGCGGGCCGTGGGCAGTTCCGACCTGCGTATTATCACAAAGCACATCATCCCGAACAGCATGGCCCCGATAATCGTACAGTCCACTTTGGGCGTGGCCTCTGCCATTTTGAACGCGGCCGGCCTGTCTTTCATCGGCCTGGGCATACAGCCGCCCTACCCCGAGTGGGGCGCGATGCTCTCCGGGGGACGCCAGTACATCCGCGACTATCCGCATCTGACGCTTTACCCGGGGCTTGCCATAATGCTTACGATCCTTGCGCTGAACTTCCTGGGCGACGGCCTCCGCGACGCGCTTGACCCCAAATTGAAACGCTAGAACGGAGTTTTCCCAATGAACGATTTATTGGAAATAAAGGATTTGACAATACATTACGTGACGGACGGCGGCACGGTGCGCGCTGTCGAAAACCTGAACCTGCGCCTCGGGCATGGGGAAACCCTTGGCTTCGTGGGGGAGACGGGAGCGGGCAAAACCACAACGGCCCTCGGGATAATGCGCCTCATTCCCTCTCCGCCCGGCGTGGTGAAGTCGGGCAGGATAATTTTTGACGGGGAAGACCTGCTGACGAAAAGCGAGGCCGAGATGCGGGCCATACGCGGAGGTAAAATCGCCATGATCTTTCAGGATCCCATGACGAGCCTGAACCCGGTCATGACGGTGGACAAGCAGATAGCCGAGATGATAAGGCTTCACAGGGACGTGGACAAGGCCGAGTCCCTGAAGCTGGCGGGGGACATGCTCGAACTGGTCGGCATAAAGCGCGAGCGTATGCACGACTACCCGCACCAGTTTTCTGGCGGCATGAAACAGCGCGTGGTGATAGCCATAGCCCTGGCCTGCGACCCGGGGCTTCTGATAGCGGACGAGCCGACGACGGCTCTTGACGTCACCATACAGGCGCAGGTGCTGGAACTCATGAAAAAACTCAAGCAACAGTTCGGCGCCTCGATGATACTGATCACGCACGACCTGGGAATAGTGGCGGATATATGCGACAAGGTGGCAATTATGTACGCCGGGCGCGTTGTGGAGTACGCCGACAAGCGCGCCCTTTACGCGAACCCCACGCATCCCTACACGATAGGGCTTTTCAACTCCGTGCCCGACCTTGACGAAGACCGGGAATCCCTGAACGTGATACCGGGGTTAATGCCTGACCCTATGGATCTTCCCGCCGGCTGCGCGTTCCACCCGCGCTGCGCGTACGCGACAAGCGTGTGTTCGGAGTCGAAGCCCGAAATGATGGAAGCAGCCCCCGGCCATTTCGTGGCGTGCCCGATTCGAGGGAGGGAGCGGAAATGACCGGCTACATTCGCGTGGAAAACCTTAAAAAATTCTTTCCCACAAAGCGGGGCTTGCTTCACGCCGTGGACGACGTCAGTTTCGCCGTACAAAAAGGCGAGACCCTGGGGCTGGTGGGGGAGTCCGGCTGCGGAAAATCCACCCTTGGCCGCTGCCTGATCCGTTTGCTGGACGCCACGTCCGGCAATGTTATACTCCACGACGAAGAGACGGGTGAGGACATCGACATTACAAAAGCCTCGAAATCCGTAATAAAACATCTTCGTAAGAAGGTACAGATTGTCTTTCAAGACCCTTATTCATGCCTGAACCCCAGGCTCTCGGTTTGGGAGCTGATAGCGGAGCCGCTGATCGTGAACGGCGTGTTCCCGGATAAAAACGCCATGAAACGCCGCGTCCGTGAACTGATGAACACGGTGGGGCTGGCGGAGCGTCTTGAGAACAGCTATCCCCACGAACTTGACGGAGGCCGGAGGCAGCGAATAGGGATAGCGCGTTCCCTTGCCCTCAATCCCGAGTTCATCGTTCTGGACGAGCCGGTATCGGCGCTGGATGTCTGCATACAGGCGCAGATTTTGAACCTGCTGAACGATCTCCAAAGGGAATTTCACTACACGTATGTTTTTATATCCCACAACCTGAGCGTGGTGAGGCACGTGTCGGATCGGATAGCGGTCATGTACCTGGGGAAAATAGTGGAGCTGTCGGACTACAAGGATCTGTTCGTAAAGCCGTCGCACCCGTATACCCAGGCGCTCCTCTCCGCCATACCCACAGCCAAACTGGACGTTAAGAAGGAGCGCGTCATTTTGGAGGGCGACGTACCGAGTCCCATCGATCCTCCGAGCGGCTGCCGCTTCATGGGGCGCTGCCGCCACCGCGCGGAAATTTGCGGGAAGGAAACGCCGGAACTGAGGGAAGTTTCCCCCGGCCATTTCGTGTCGTGCCACCTGTCATCGCCGTAGTAATCCCGACGAAAAACCGCGGCGAGGCCGTTGAGAAGTACGCCCTCGCCAGCTTGGCGCGGTCGTCTTTCCGGGACTTCGTGTGCGTCATATGGGACGCCAGCGACGACGACTTGACGAGTGATTTAGTGAAGGGCCGCTCCTGGGGTTTCGATATACAGTATTTCAAAGCGCCGCGCAAGGGGTTGACTTCGCAGCGCAATGACGCGGTAAGGCATGTTCTCAGCGCTTTTCCGGGAGTGAAGCACGTAGTATTCATGGACGACGACAGCGAACTCTCGAAGGATGCTCTGTCCGGCGTCGCGGAGACTTTTGAAAAACAGAACGCCTTGCTCGTCAACATCCCGGTAAAGGCCCCGACTCCTTTCTCGTGGCGCGCCAGGCTTTCTCTTGCCATGAAACGCCTCCTGGGAATGAATCGACACGGGGCGACATCGTTTCTCTATAACTATGGAGGCGAGGACGAGCCGGCGGGTTGTAACGCCGACTGGGCCGGAGGCTGTGGGATGGGGGTGGATGTCTCCGTCTTTCGTGACATGAGAGTTTTTTTCCCGGAGGAATTTCAGAGATTCGGAGGGTACGCGCTGGGAGAGGACTTGGCTTTTTCCCTTTACGTATCCAAAAAACTGGGAGGACGCCTGATCAACAGCCTGCGCGGCCATCTATATCACCACGTTACAGGCCCGCCCCGTCTGAACATCCAAAACATGGCAGCCTCCAAATGGTACAACTTTCATTTGCTGTTCGACGCTATATATGTAGACGGAGAGCAGAAAAGGCCCCCTAAACTGCGCTTCAAGCTGTTCATGGCGGCGGCTGCGCTGAAACTTCTTGTACGTGCCAGGAGCTTTGACCTGCCGTCCGTTTTGCGCGGCATATCCGAAGCCCGCGCCGCTTTGCGGCGTTACCGAAGCGAAAACGATATTAGTTCTCTTATGCGTCCCCGCTGGGACGCCGGCCGTGAGGTAAAATAAGTTAAGGAAAGGATGTGGCGTATCCATGTACGCGATAAAAGGAATATACGACGGAAATTGCTTCAGATTGGAGCAGCCTATTCCGGTAAAAGAAGAATATAAGGTGGTCATTGCTTTCACAGACCCGGTAAGGAGCAGTCAAGAGAGCATCCTCGACTATTGCGGCGCGTGGGATGATTTAGATGCGAAAAGCGTAAACGGAGTTATTGCTGAACGAGAGAGCTTCAGTTTTGGAAGAATAGAAGGATGATTTTTCTCGACACGGATATAATCTCGTATTTTTTCGCCGGGAGTACCACGATTAGGGATCATCTTCGAGAGAATATCAACAAAGGCGAAGTAATAGGCATGACTTCCGTTAACGTCTATGAGGTCTTGAAAGGACTGAAATACAGAAACAATCTTTCCAAAGAAAAACAATTCATGGATTTTTTGCGCGGCATTGTGGTGTTCACACTCGACAAAGCCGCGCTCGTTGAGGCGGCCAATATTTACGCGGAATCGAAGAAAAGCGGTAAACCAGCCGGGGATGCGGACATTTTAATAGCGGCGATTGTAATAAGTAATGATGGTTTGTTGGTATCCAACAATACCAGGCATTATGTCCATATAAAAAATTTGCGGCTGGCCAACTGGGTTTAACTAACATGCGGGGGTCTTCGCGCATGGTTAGTCATGCTCTTTTCATGATGGTGGGGACGTGCGTCAGCCGCGTGCTGGGACTTGTGAGGGAGGTGGTCACCGCCGCCTTTTTCGGCGCTTCCGCCCAGCTCGACGCCTTTAACGTGGCCTATACCCTGGCCAACCTGGCGCGGCAGCTCGTAGCGGAAGGGGCGCTTTCCGCCGCGTTCGTCCCGGCGTTCACCAGGGCCCTCGCCGTAAGCCGTGACCGCGCCCTCTCCCTTGCGCGTCAGGCGATGAGCGTCCTTTTAGCGGTTTCTTTTCTGGTTACGATACTGGGCATTTCAGGCGCTCCCCTGCTGACCTTCGTGATGGCGCCGGGCTTCGATTCAAGCACCGCCATTCTCGCCACACAACTGACCCGTTGGATGTTTCCGTTCCTGATTCTGATATCAATGGCCGCTCTGGCTATGGGAACCCTCAACAGCCTGGGGTCGTTTTTCGTGCCGTCCCTGGCCCCGGCCTTCAGCAACCTGATATTCATAGCATCGGCCCCGTTTTTTGTCCGGCGCTTCGGGGTTCTCGGTCTGGCGTTTTCCGTGCTGGCCGGCGGAAGCCTGCACTTCCTCAGCCAATGGATATGGGGGAGGAGAATAGGCGCGACCCTTCTCCCTGAGCGCCCTGATTTTTCCGACCCGGAACTGCGGCGGATGATGGCGCTTTTCCTTCCCTATGCCGCCGGTCTGTCCTTAAATCAGCTCAACCCCGTGGTGAGCCGTATGCTCGGCTCTTTTCTGGAGGAGGGCAGCATTTCCGTGCTGAACTACGCCAACCGGATTATCCAGCTCCCCCTTGGGCTTTTTGTCATAGCCATTTCCCAGGCCGTGCTCCCGAGGCTTTCGCGGGCTCAGGAGCCCGGCCAATTCGCCTCTGCCATCGGCGAGGCCATGCGCTTTGCCCTTTTCATTGTCCTGCCCGCGACGGTGGGCTTGATTGTTATCGCGGAGCCGTTCGTTCACCTGGTCTTCGTCAGGGGAGCTTTTGGCGAGCAGGCATGGCGTGCCACCAGTTGGGCGCTGGTCATGAGCGTCCTTGGGCTGCCCGGCATGGCTTGCTCCACGATAGTGATGCGCGGGCTGTACGCCCTGTCCATGCCGCGCGAGGCGTTTTTGACGACTTTGTTCAGCGTGGGCGGCACGGCGGTTTTGTCCCTTACGCTTATGTTCCCGATGGGTTACGGCGGCCTTGCCCTCGCGCCCAGCGTGGCCTTCTCCCTGTCCGGCCTGCTCGGGCTGTATTTCATACGAAAGAAAATAGGTCTTTCCTTAGCCGTGGCCCCTGCCGGCTGGCTGTGGAAAAATTTCGCCGCGCTGGCGTCCATGAGCGCGGTTTTGCTTTTTTACGGACGCTTGCTGCCTTACGCGCCGTCGGCCGGAATCCTGGCGAGAGCCGGCTGGTGCGCCGGCGCCGTGCTGGCCGGTGGGGGTACGTACGCGGCCGCAACGATGCTCATGAAATTCGACGAGTGGCGCTGGATAAGGGACGCCGTGAGGAAATAGGGGGCATAAGACCGGCAAATGGTGTTTCTCGTGCGTTATTTTCCGTAACTTCGATATCGATTCCCTTTAGCTTTTCTGTCATAATAATGTCGCGCCTTGTTGGGGAAAGAGGTGAGACAGATGTGGAGAAATCAAAAGCTGCTTCCCTTGGAAGAACGAGGGGCATTCCAAAGCATGGTTCTGGGGTTCGTTTTAATGCTGAGCGACCTGATTGCCCTGTACTACGGCAACATTTTCATCAGAAACTACACCGAAAGCGTGAGAAACCAAAATTTCAGCCCCATGCTTTTCGGCGCGGCCTTCAATATCTTGATACACGGTATGCAGGTGCTCCTCCTCTTTCTCGCGTGGATTTCGGTCAGCAAGGGAATAAGCCGGTATTTCGGCAGGCACGAAATCGCGGTCAGGCTCACTGTGTCCTCGGTCGGGATATGGATGACTTGGATTGTGTTCCCCTTGTTATCGAACCTGCTCGTGTATTCATTTCCCATAAATATTTATATGACCCTTCTTCTGGTGGTGCTTTTCGAGATTCTTACGCAGCATGTGGACAACTGGCTGGACAAGAGCGCGGCCATGATGCTGTGGGTCTACTCGTTCCAGAGCCTGGAGCTTCTACCGGCGTTCATGGAGGAAGGGCAGGCGGCGTCCATGCTTTTTCGCTCCGAAGAGGGGGCGGCCATAGCCAACATAGCCGGGGCGTCACTTTTCCTGAGCTTCATGGCCGGGGGCGTTATCTCGACCTGGGTGCTGGCGAGTTATTCCATCAGGCTGAGCCAGGTGCGGCGTTCGTGGGACGAAGAACTCTACTCCGCCGGGAATGACGAAGGCGAGGGCTCGCGTAAGGTAAGCATGGTGGACATGCGCAGCCTGGTACATGACCTCAAGACCCCGCTTGCCGCCATAAAGGGCATGGCATTCATGCTGCGGGGCGGAGCGGACAAAGCCGGTGACGCGGCCTCGGAGAAGATAGACATCATGCTCAACGCCACGAGCTACATGGAACGCGTGGTAAGCGAGATTTTGCACGAAGACCGGTTTCACAAGGTTCAGGTCGATACGTTTTTCGAGCGGCTGGAGAGATACGCCCGCCCGTTTCCGTGGGGAGAGGACGTGACGGCCTCGATAGACTCCGACGCCGGAGGGGAGTTCGTGGCGTTAAACGAGATACGCTTTACGCGCGCCCTGCTGAACGTGCTGGACAACGCGTGGCGGGCCAACAGGACGGCGGGCGCCAGGGGAATAGAACTTCGCGCGAGGCGCAGCGCTACATTCCTGGAGATCGAAATACTGGACAACGGCCCGGGGATAGGTACAAACCTGGCAAAGTTGAGCACGGTACGCCATAAATCAGGCTGGGGCTCCACCGGACTCGGCCTGGCTTTTGCGCGTAAGGTGGTCATCGCCCACGGAGGTAACCTGCTGCTGTCACAGCGCAGGGACGTCCCCAACGGAACAAGCGTCCTGATTTCGCTGCCTGTTCTAAGCGCGGAGCTATAATGGAGTTCTTAAAAGTAGACAGCGTTGACGGCGCGCGGGAGAAATTACTTTCCAGCGTTAAGAATTGGATGGCGCGGCGCAAAACGCTGCCGCTGGCGGAGGCCTGCGGCAGGATTATAGCGGAGGACGTTTTCGCCCCGTTCGACATACCGGATTTCCGGCGTTCAACTGTTGACGGCTACGCGGTTTTATCGGGAGACACGGCCGCCGCCGGGGAAAGCATCCCTGTATTCCTGACCATGAAGGTTCGGGTGGAGATGGGCGAGAGCGCGTCTTTTACCATAGGGCGCGGAGAGTGCGCAGAGGTGAGTACCGGCGGCATGTTGCCGGACGGAGCGGATGCGGTCGCGATGGTCGAATACGCCGAATTTTTTGGCGGGTTTGGCTCGGACGGAGTGGGCCTTTACGGTAGCGTGGCCAACGGCGAAAACGTTGTGCAAATCGGCGAGGACGCGAAGGCTGGCGAACTGCTCCTGCGCCGGGGCAAACGTCTGTTGCCGCAGGATATTGGGGCATTGGCGGCGGCGGGCGTTACGGCAGTCCCAGTGTACACCCCCCCCCGCCTGACCATTTTGTCCACCGGGGACGAGCTGGTTCCGCCGGAGAAAGAGCCGAGGCCGGGGCAGGTCAGGGACATAAACACCTACGCGCTGACGGCGCTGGCGCAGAAAAACGGTTTTTCGGTAGCCGGCGCGGCGGTTTTGCCCGACGATGAAGGCGCGTTGGAACGGGCGCTGCGCGACGCGATGGAAGCCGGCGACATTGTCGCGGTCTCCGGCGGCAGCTCCCAGGGGAAAAAAGATATTACGAGGACGGTTATTGACCGTGTATCCTCTCCGGGCGTTTACACCCACGGCATGGCAGTCAAGCCGGGCAAGCCCACGATTTTGGGCTACGACGCCCCTTCGCGGACTCTGCTGGCCGGGCTGCCTGGGCATCCCGTCTCTGCCATGATGGTGTTTGAACTGCTGTTTTGCTGGCTGCTGCGTGAAATTACGGGAAGCGCCCAAGCGTTTCCCATCCCCGCGCGGCTGTCCTGCAACGTCGCCTCGTCGCCGGGGAAGCTCACCTGCTGGCCGGTCAGGCTGGAATGGGCGGGCGGCGAAAACTCCGCGGAACCCATATTCGGCAAATCCGGCCTCATCACGACCCTCACCCGGGCGGACGGATACTTCACGGTTGATCGCGGCACAGAGGGGCTGCGAGCGGGGGAGACCGTTTTGGTGCATTTGTTCTGACGGAGGGGAAATTTCTTATGGAAAAACGCAATCTCTATTTGACAAATATTCCTGTGGAGGAGGCTCTGGAGCGTTTTCAAAACGCGCTCTCGCCGCACCTCAAGATAGAGAACGAGGATATAGAGGTCATTCATTCGCTGGACAGGGTGACTGCCGAGGCTGTCTTTGCGCGCGTCAACTCGCCGCTGTACGACTGCGCGGCGATGGACGGAGCGGCGGTGGTCAGCGCTCACACCCTGGGGGCAGGCGAGGCTTCGCCGCTCACGTTGAAACAGGGCGGGGACTTTATGGCGGTGGATACGGGAGACCCCATCCGGCCGCCGTTTGACGCTGTGATCATGGCGGAGGACATACAGGAAAAAAACGGCGGGAAAATTGTGATTCGCTCGTCGGCCGCGCCCTGGCAGCACGTCAGGCCGGTGGGCGAGGACGTAGTCCAGGGGGAAATGATCCTGCCCGGCGGGCACAAAATACGCCCTATTGACGTCGGAGTGCTGCTTTCCGGCGGCATTACGCGAATATTGGCGCGCAGACGCCCGGAGGTCGCGGTCATCCCCACCGGCAGCGAGATGACGGAGCCTGGAGAAGAGTTGAAGGAAGGCGGCGTTATCGAGTCCAATTCACGCATGTTGGAAGCGCTGGTCAGGCAGTGCGGGGGAGTTCCCTCCCGCTTTGCCCCGGTTCCGGACGAGTACGGTTTGATAAAAGAGCGGCTGAAGGACGCCGCGGAGCGTTTCGACATGGTGCTGGTGACAGCGGGAACCAGCGCGGGGCGGGGAGACTATACCGTTCACGCGCTGCGCGAACTCGGGGAGGTGGCGGTTCACGGCGTGGCCATGAAACCTGGCAAGCCCGTCATCCTCGCCGTGGTGAACGGCAAACCCGTGGTTGGCATACCGGGATATCCCGTTTCGGCCTATCTCGCGTATGAAAATTTCGCCGCCCCCATACTTAAATTTTTTTCCGGTGTTTCCGGCCTGCCGGAAGCGGGCGCGCCTGTTACAGGTATGCCTGTTGTCCGGGCCGTGCTGACACGGAGGCTGGTTTCCTCGCTTAAATACCGGGAGTACGTCCGCGTCAAGGTGGGCAAAATCGGTGAACGGCTGGTGGCTTCACCCCTTGCGCGGGGGGCCGGCGCGGCGATGTCGCTGGTGAGGGCCGACGGCTTTTGCGTCATAGATCAGGACAGCGAAGGCGTGGAAGCCGGAACCGAGGTGAACGTCGCGCTCTGCCGCGGCCTGGACGGGCTGGAAAACACAGTGGTCAGCGTCGGCAGCCACGATTTGATCCTTGACGTAATCGCCGACATGATGCCGAATGTATATCATGGGACGCGTTTATCCAGCACTCACGTCGGCAGCATGGGCGGGCTTTTGGCGCTTAAAAACGGCGAGGCGCATATCGCGCCGACCCACCTGCTGGACGAGGAGACGGGCGTATATAACGTCCCCGCCGTTAAAAAGCTGTTCGCAGGGCGGCGAATGGCCTTGATAAAAGGGGTGGGGCGCGCGCAGGGTATTATGGTAAAGAAGGGGAATCCCTTGGGGATAGCTGGAATAGAGGATTTATCCCGCAGCCGTTACGTCAATCGCCAGCGCGGCGCGGGCACGCGCGTGCTGCTGGATTACAGGCTGAAAGCCGTGGGCATCGACCCGTCCGGCATTGTTGGATATGAGCGGGAGGCGGCCACCCATATGGCGGTTGCCGCCGCGGTAAAGGACGGCGGCGCGGACGCGGGCATGGGGATACTGTCCGCGGCCAGGGCGATGGATTTGGACTTTATCCCCATCGGCAGCGAAGAATATGATTTCGCCGTTCCGACGGAATTTTTGGAGCTGGCGCATATACGCGCGTTTATCGGCATGTTGAAGCACCCCGATTTTCGGCGGAAGCTGGAGGAATTGGGAGGTTACACGGTTGAATGTTGCGGGGAGGTTGTTTTTTTACCGTAAAAGACGACCCTGTTGCGCCCTTCGTTTTTCGCCCGATAAAGGGCTTCGTCCGCGTGTCTGATCGCCGTGTCCATGTCGTTTTTCGGAGCCGCGTAGGCGACTCCAAAGCTGGCGGAAATCGATATTTTCCTGCCGTCAAATTCCACAGGCATTTTGCACACGTCCAGCCGGAAGCGTTCCGCGGCTTTTATCGCGTTCGTTTCGTCAATATCGGGCATAAGGATTATAAATTCCTCGCCGCCGTAACGGCCGAACAAGTCATAGGGGCGCATTGATTTTTTCACCCTCTGAGCGATGGCCTTAAGCACTTTGTCTCCCGCCAGATGTCCGTGACGGTCATTTATGTCTTTGAAGTGATCCAGGTCAAAAATCATAATGTAACAACTGCATCCCGTTCTGAGCGACCTTTCAATCTGCATCAGGCCAAGCTCCATGAAGCAGCGTCTGTTGAAGATGCCCGTCAGGGAGTCTGTGCTGGCCAGTTCACCCAGTTTTTTGCTGAGTTTTAAGTTTTTTATGAACAGACACAAGGTCACAAGCAATATCAGCAGCAGTATGCCTGCAAAGATCATCAGGTAAAGCGCGCGTTCCTCCGCAAGTTTTTTCGAGTAGTCAAACACCCGCCCCGTCCAGCTTATTCCAATCACGTCGGTATGCACATATTGCTGCGCCTTGTCTATGATGGAAACCAGGATATCTTCGTCTTTATGAAAGCCAAAATAAGAATCCATCGGCGCGTTCAGCCTGATGTTGATCTTAAACCCCGTTTTTTCGCGAAAGTTGGTCTGGAAGAGCAGTACATGCTCCGACCCCATCAACAAATCCACTTCTCCTCTTTCCAGCGCGTCCAGGCACTCCTCCAGGGTATCGTATTCCTTTGCGTTGCCGCTGTCGGGGAAAAGTTCGCGGTACATTTCCGCGTGCCCGGATTGCCTCACCATTCCCACAGTCGCCCGCGCTGCCTGATAGGCCGCGAGATTCGGATAATCCTCCTTCGACATGATGGCGTAGTAAGAACGGGAGTACGGAACCGCGCTCCACAAAAAACTTCCCCTTCTTGCCTCGGATTTCAAAAGCTGCGCTGCCATGCGTATCTCACCGGTTTTCAGCTTTTCAAACATATCCGACCAGAGGGAGTCTTTTTTCGCTGCCTCAAATTTTATGTCCGTGAGCTTGCTTATTTCCGCCAGGACGTCAATGGCAATGCCCTGAAATTCCCCTTCTTTTCTGTTATAGAAAACGACCGGATAATCACTTTGCTGATACGCGACCCCCACCGACGCCCCCCGCTGCTTCAAGTCGTCCAGCAAGGCCCTTTCCTCGCTTGTAAACGACCTGTGCAGCTTATATCTGGCGTATTCGAAATCTCCTTCTTTGTAGAGTTCTAATAGCTCGTTGACGCCTCCCGCGGCAATGTACCTGTTTACCACGGAGATAAAAGGGGCCAGCTCGGGATTGGCGGTGCTCATGGAAACAGGTTCGTGCAGCATCGGGAAAAAGACGGAAGAACGGATAAAATCATATTCCCAAAAAGCGGGATCATCGACGGCTTCCGCCACGAACGCGTCAATTCCGCCGTCCTCGATCATCCTCGCGGCAGTCTGATGATTTTTGATGTCTACGCGTTCAAACGAAATAGGGTAGGCACTTTCTATGGAAGAGGCAGTGGTGGAGCCTTCAAAAAATCCGATTTTAAGCCCATTTACGTCCGCCTCGGTACAGATGTCCGAATCCAGGCGCATGAAGATCCGAAACAGACGCTCCGCTATAGGGGACGTCATGGCATACTTTTGTATCCGTTCTTCCGTCGAAGTGAGATCTCCCGTGAAATCCAGCGACAACGAATCGAGGTTTTCCAGCAATTCGTCCCATTCGTACATTTCCAGGACAAATGGTATTCCGAACAGCCTCGACATAAGCCCGCAAAACTTTGCCGAGAAGCCGGAGTAAGAGCCGTCAGGCAATACAAAAGCCTCCGTGGAGAGTGTGACTCCGTATGTCAGCTTGTCTCTTTGAGATTTCAGCGCCTCAATCGCGGATATTTCTTCCTCGGTCACGCCGGGAATGTCCCTGTACGTCTCCAAAGCCAAACCGTGCCCGGCTGAAAGGAAAATGCAGGATAAAATTACCCAAAAGACAAGTACGCGCTTCATGATAACTCCCCGCGCTGTTTAGACGCCGGACACGCCGAACATACCGGCCAAATAATCAAGGCAGGTTCGGACACCCCAGGCCGACGCGCCTTTTGAGTAGACCCCGGACTCCTCCTTCATGAAGTCGGTTCCGGCCATGTCTATGTGCGCCCAGGGGATGCCTTTTTCGACAAACTCCGCGAGGAACATCGCCCCGAAGGTGGCGCCGCCGTACCGGCTCCCCGAGTTGATCAAATCGGCGAACTTGGACTTCAGCGACTCCCCGATTTTTTCGTCGTCCATCGGCAGACGCCACAGGCGCTCCCCTCTTTTACGCGCCGAGTCCAGCAGGGCTTCGCACAGCGCCTCGTCCGCGGTGAAGAGCCCCGACGTCCAGCTTCCGAGGGCAACGGCGCAAGCGCCGGTCAGGGTAGCCATGTCGATTATGACGTCCGGCTTCAATTCACAGGCGAGAACCAGCGCGTCGGCCAGCACAAGCCGCCCCTCGGCGTCGGTGTTGTCTATCTCTATGGTCTTGCCGTTGCGGGCCTCGATGATGTCGTCCGGCCTGAAGGAGTTTCCCCCCGGCATGTTCTCGGCAGCCGCTATTATCCCGTGCACTTCCGCGTCAAGCCCGAGCGCCGCCGCTCCCTTCATGACGCCCAGGACGCAGCACGCCCCGCTTTTGTCGCCCTTCATCGTCTTCAGGAAGTCGGACGGCTTCAGGTCAAGCCCCCCGCTGTCAAAGGTTATGCCCTTGCCCACGAAAACGATTTTTTTGGGGTTTTTTCCAGTTTTTACTTTGGGGGAATATGTCAGATGTATCAGGCGGGGCGGCACGGCGGAGCCGCGCCCCACCGCCAGCAGCGCGCCCATTCTTTCGGCGGCGAGCCTTTCCTCGTCCCATACCTCGCATGTCAGGCCGCGCTCTTTGGCAAAACGCGCCGCGGTATCGGCAAGCGTGACGGGGTTGATAACGTTGCCTGGCTCGTTGGCCAGGTCTCGCGCGAAACGCTGCGACTCGCCGAATATCCTGCCCAGAGCGACTTTTTTCTCGTCCAGGCGCGGGGCGAAAATTTTTCTGAGGGAAAACTTCCCATCGTCATTGTTTTCGTCTTTTTTCTTGTATTTGTCGAAAACGTACCCCGCCAGCTCCGCGGCCTCGCCGAGAATAACATCGGCGTCCGGGCCGGTTTTATCGGCAATTACCAGAACGGACCCGCCGCGTTCGCGCCCTATTTTGCGGAGCGCGCAGACCAGGGCGTCGCGCAGCAGAGAGTGCGTGAATTCCTCGGTCTTGCCCAACCCGGCGAGGTACAGGTTTTTAACGCCGCCGCCGAAAACAGGGACTTTCATGAGGCTGCCTTTTTTGCCCTCGAAGTCTCCCCGCTCCTCCAGGGTTTTTATGTAAGAAACAAGGGAAGGCGGAGCGATTTCCGCGTGCCCGCCCTCGCCGGCCAGCAGGAGAAGGGCGTCGCCTTTCCAATCCTCCGCCGGCTCTTTCAAAACCGAAACGTCAATCGCCATATCCATAATAAAGAAAAAACCTCCCAGCGGTAAACATAAACTTCTGACGATTATAGCGTGTTTGAGACGTATACGCCAAAACACAGGCCGGAGAAAAGGCAATTTGACATGTAAACTTCACTTAAATATAATCAAAACAGTTTTATCATACGTAACAGGGAGGGTATTGATTGAAAAAATCAGTTGTTTTCTTTTTGGCGCTTGCTTTGGTTGCGGGTATTTCCGTGGTTTATTTTTCAGGTGACGGGAAAGTCGCCGCGGTCGCCAGTACGCCTCCTCCTGTTGTTGCGGGTGGAAAGGTAGCCATCGTAACCCTTACGGTTTCCCAGAACGAGGAAGAGTATCGTTCCGCCCAGGAAATGGCGGCTAAGTACGGGAGCAGGATCATACACGTTACATGGCCGGATAATTTCATGACCGAACAGGAGCAGATGGTCAGTATAATAACCAGAATCGCTTCCGACCCCGACGTCAAGGCCCTCATAATCAACCAGGCCGTCCCGGGAACCAACGCGGCGGTTGACAAGCTGCTGGAGACGAGGGACGACATCTTCATCGTGTACTGCTCCCCCCAGGAGAACCCGCCTGACGTTGCGGAACGCGCGAGCGTCGTGCTCATGGCCGACGAACTTGAAATGGGAAACGCCATAGCCATTCAGGCGAAGGCGTTGGGTGCAAATACCGTCGTACACTACTCCTTCCCGCGTCATATGTCCCAGCCCCTTCTTTCGGGCAGAAGAGAGCTTATAAGGGCAAAGAGCGCTGAATTGGGGCTTGAATTTGTCGACGCCACGGCTCCGGATCCGACGGGTGACGCGGGAGTTCACGGCGCTCAGCAGTTCATACTCGAAGACATTCCGAAGATGGTCGAAAGATATGGTTCGGACACCGCGTTCTTTGCAACCAACTGCGGGATGCAGATCCCTATGATCAGGCGGGTGGTCGATACCGGGGCAATTTACCCGCAGCCGTGCTGCCCGTCTCCTTTTCATGGATTCCCGGCGGCGCTCGGAATCGAGTCGGACCCTGACAACCCGGATAACTTGCAGTACGTCATCGCCGAAACCAGGAGACTCCTTAAGGAAAAAGGCGTTGAGGGAAGACTTTCAACCTGGCCGGTTCCAATGGCTATGATGTTCACAGTCGGCGCCACGGAATACGCGATGAAGATCATCAACGGCGAAGCCGGTTTTGACGAGCTGGACAAGGTTCTTTTGGACAGGAGTCTTTCCGAATATGCCAAAGTAGACGTGGTAACGACGTCTTACGTCGACGACTCCGGCAATGAATACCCGAATATCCTCTTTGCCCTTATGGGCTACCTGACTTATTAGCTCGGAAACAGCCGCGTATGCTATAAAAAAAGGGATGCCGGTTCGCATCCCTTTTTTTATTTGTCGTTAGTCGTCCTCGTCCTCCAACTCGGCCTTCGCTTCGTCGTAAGGTTTGAGTATCATGCCTTCGGCATTGGCGATTTTAGCGATTCCCTTATACATTTTTTTGGAGTTTGTCCGTAAAGCCATGTCCGCAATAAAACCTAACAAAACTTTCGTTTCGTATGCCACGACCATCACTCCTCTCTGCGGATATTCTACCAGAAAGTAAGCGTACAAGCCCTTCTGGCTTTCTCATGATATTTCCGCCGATGGATATTCAAAAATTGCTTCATAATCGAGGGAACGAATCTTTTATAAATATTTTTCAGCCACCGGTGTTATAAATAGCCAAGAAGCTGACGGACGATAAAGTGCTGATACCCGCCGCCCATTTAGCCAAGCACGGCGAGGGCGTGAACAAAACGAAAACGCTCAAAG
>WRKN01000009.1 GCA_009778055.1 Synergistaceae bacterium | reverse complement strand
TGGCGTGGCCGCATAAAATAGCGTAAACCAGCTTGTCGTAAGTAGACAGTTCGCTGGCGGGGCGCTTGAATACCGCCATTTCAACGCAGGCTTCCCAATTTTTGCGCTTATCGACAATTCTTGCACCAATGTCTTGTGTTTCCACATTCTCACCTCTCATCAGAATTTTTCTTCGCAGGACGCGCCGTAGAGATTCAGGTTTGCAAGCCATTTGTCCAATTCTTTTACGGGATATCTGATACTTCGCTTTGTTCCTCTGGTGTACTTTGGCCCTCTGTCGCCATTTTCGTCTTCCCCGCATAGCGACAGCCTCGCAGGAAAGAAACAGTTCTGCCGATATACCTGGCGGCATCCTTCTCACTAAGCTCTTGCGGGGGTAAATTTAGAGGGCGGTAACTCCTCAATTTCTTGTCGCCTAATAACTGAATTTTCAATTCGTGAATAAACGCTTCGATTTCCTCGCAGGCACAGGCGAGGGGAATTTGCGCGTCTATCCGCAAGCAGCCTTTTTCGATGTGAATGTTGAAACTACCAGCCATAAACCTTCACCACCAGTTCGTCAAAACGGTATATGCCCTATAAAGCCCATGCTCATGGGCTTTATAGGTATCTAGGCCATTGTATGTAGGGCATTTAAGGGCGAATACATTTTCGGGGGGACAGGAATCAGTTGGCTTATACATCAGGTATTAGCAACGGTTTTACCGTGATATATTTTGGAGGGCAAATAGGGAGGATGTGGAGGATAGGCAAGCAGTAGGAGATGGATTTCGGCAGAGACAAAGCTGAGGGTGTTTCATTGAGCAAAAAGGCAGTTATTAACAAGACTAAGGGTTTTGTTCGTAGGGGAGAAATGAAGTTGGAGGATATTTGGAGGATAGAAATTGAAAAAGGACTCAGGCTAATTCCCCTGAGTCCTTGGTATTCCTGGAGCGGAAGAAGGGATTTGAACCCTCGACCCCAACCTTGGCAAGGAAAGGACACGGCGTTTCCTTATGTAATCCTGTATATATAAAATAGCATATTCTCTAGTTTTTGCAAGTCTTTATTTCATTTACCCTCTCTTTGATTATTCCCCGAAATACCCTCTGATATAATTATCGTGGAGGCCATACGGAGGCCGAGATTTTTAGTTCGCCAAAATTCCCTTTCAAGTAAGGGAACGCTTCTCCAAAGTATTCGGCCTCTACACATGATCCCTTAATTTATAAGGAGGGCTTAAAAATGCAAGAAAAACTGACGCAAGACATCGTAAAAAAAATAACTCCTACCGATAAACGTCAAAAAATCAAAGACCTCGTGCTCCCTGGGCTGATGCTCAGGGTCGAACCTTCTGGAAAGAAGACATGGTACATTGATTATAAACGACCCAACGGGCAACGTACATTTCATAAAATTGGCTGTGCTACGATATTGACAGTTATGCAGGCGCGGGATGTGGCACAAAAATTCTTGGCTTCCGTAAAATTGGGTATTGATCCAATAAAAACAGAAGAAGTCAAAAAAGAACGTTTGACTTTGAATCAGCTTATCTCTGAACATTATAGTTCTTGGGTGATTGATAATCGTAGGTCAGGAAAAGAAACGATTGCTATTCTTACCCGTGCTTTCAAGGATTTTATGGATATGCCTGTTGAAGAAATATCCATGCTGACTATTGAGCAATGGAGGACGAAGAAGCGCCAAGTCAACGGTCTGAAAGCGTCGTCGCTCAACAGGCAGATCACGGCTTTGAAAGCAGCGATAAACTGGGCAGTCAAACGTGAAATCATTGCGGCAAATCCTATGGCACGTTTAGAGCGCCTACGTGAAGAAGATAGCGAAACGAAGATACGGTACTTATCACCAGAGGAGCGAGAACGCTTGTATGCGGCGTTGGATGAACGAGAAATACGTATTCAAGCCGAACGAGACAACCACAATAACTGGCTTGAAGAGAGAAAGAAACCTGTCCTACCTGACCTGAAACAATGCGCGTTTGTAGATTATCTAAAACCGATGATTATTGTGTCGTTGAACACTGGTATCCGTCGCGGATCATTGTTTCAACTGCTTTGGAGCGACATTGATTTCCAAGAAGGCATCCTGACCGTGCGACCTTCCAGCGAGAAAAGCAGCAAGCTAATACATATTCCGATGAATGAAACTCTGACGAAAACACTGACTACTTGGAAAGAGCAGACTGGCAGAAATGGAGATGAGCTTGTTTTTCCGTCACCCATAACCGGTGAGGTTATGGATAACTGCAAAAGAGCTTGGGGAGGGGTACTCAAAGCTGCCAATGTCAAAAAATTTCGATGGCATGATATGAGGCATGATTTTGCGTCTCAGCTCGTAATGAAGGGAGTGGATTTGAACACTGTGCGAGAACTGCTGGGGCACGCTGATATGAAGATGACTTTAAAGTACGCACACTTAGCCCCGAAGGTTAAGCGGACAGCGGTTAATCTTTTGGATTAGCCACAAAGAGCAGGGCTAGGCATCATAAAAGATTGTCGATAGCTATGCTACCCTATCACATAGGCGTGGTACGGTGGTACAATACCACCCATACCACGCTATTTTCATCGTATGGAGATTTTCGCGTTGCTATTCTGTCTCCTGCTACGGAAGATAGCCTACCCTCGGACATCTGTAACGCTTCTGGCAAGGCTAAACGCTTAAGTTCTCCACTTCCTTGCGGGTCAGACCAGTCGCTGTGACAACTTGGTCAAGCGGCATATTCATTCCTAAAAGATTTAGAGCTATGGCTAATGCTCTCCTGTCTTCAGCAGTTGCTATATTCGAGTCCAGATCAGACTGGTACATCCTGCGGCTGCGAAAGATAGCCCGCTCACGTTCGTCTTTGCTAACGCTCATTAACAATTCACCAGCCATCTGTAACGCCTCTGGCGAGATTAAACGCTCAGGCTCTCTATTTCTCCACAGGTTAAGCCGGTATACCTCTCAATTTTTTCAATGGGTTCTCCGTTTGCTACCATGTCCTGGGCAACCTCAAACATGCGCTGTTTGATCGCCCACCTCTCGCTCGCTACCTGATCTCTCCGTGCTTTCTCACGTCGTTCGTATAAATCACGTGCCCGTTGATCGGCAGACAACTCACGCAGCTTAACGACGGCTTTTCCTACTTGTGAATTCTTCTCTGCAATCATTGTCAACTCTTCCTCCGTTTCGGCAGCGATAAATTTTGCCCAATCGTATAATTCCGTACCGTCTGTACCATCAGGTATTTTTCGTAACTCTAAAGTGTGAATTTCAAGTATATCTGAGAATTCAACCCCGGCCTCTGGATCATAGAACGTAAAACGGTGGTGATACCTCGGGTTGCACGGAATAAGATTCTCGTCCGTTATGATTATACTGACAACTTTCTTGATGAGGTCATAATCATCTCCGCTCCCAATTTGCTCTGTTATCAGCTTGGCGTCGTAGAGGATAATTCGCTTCTCTAGCTCTGGCGTAACCTTTAATTGGATTTCTATATGGATGACCTTACGGGTCTTGGTATATAGCTTCACGTCAATGACCGCCAGCTTATCACCCTTAAACTCACGTAGCAGGTGAGGGTCAGCTATCTCTATCTCGTGATAATCATCTTCTGGCAATCTTAGCACAGATTTAAGGAAGCTTATTAAAAATTCAATATTTTTCTCGTCAGCAAAAAAAAGGCGAAAAATTACATCGCTCTTTACTGGCAAAAACGTCCTATTATCCATTGAAATATCATCTCCGCTATGAGTATACCACACTTTGTCTGATGAAATTATGCTGACACCTCAACCCGCGACTGCAATTCGGAGTCGATTATACGCTCCAGTTCTTCACGTTTGGGGATTACCTCGAAAATTTTTCTGCCATTCAATATCCATGTTGTAAACGTCGACCAAGCGCCATAACGGATGGCGTACCACAGCACAATCGGACTCCTCGAATCCACGACGGATATACATATTTTGTCTCCGTAACGTTCCTTCAGTAATCGTAAAAGTTCCCACATAGCGCGCGTGTTTTCTTGTTGTTTAAGAAGAACAGCCTGCTCTTCCTTACTAAACATAACCGCTCACCCACAATAAAAAGCTATCTGTTCTGGAATGACCTTCAGCCAGACGGGCATAATCATTACACCTCCTCTGAGGTTGTCAGTAATTTTTCATCCACATGGGAATTATAACAGGAAGATCCACGTCATCTCCCATTTTGAGATAAATGAGGAGCAATGTGATCAGGTGAAAAGTTTCAACTGATTGGGGTACGATGCCGCTACTCCTCCATTTATTAAGCACCGACTGATGAACGCCATATTTGGAAGAAATCTGGCTTATCGTCAACTCATCACGAAACATTTCCAAAACTACACGGCTTTTCAAGTCTGATGAGTAAGTTTTCCTACTATTCATGAACTCTCTTGATGTACCCCCCTGTTTTCTGTCCGAAAAACTGGGTCCATTATACCCTCCAGCGGTGAGCGTGTTCGGGTCAGGTTTCGTACTCCGGAACCATTTCACGGAGCAGGGCCAAAGTCCGGCTCGGTTCCTTCAGGCTCAGCTCCAAAAGCGCCGTCACATCTATGTTGGATTCGGCGTTCAAGTCCGATGCGAAGACCTTCGGGTGCTCGGTCGGGCGCACTCCCGCAGGATCGTAAAAAAGCTCCTCGAACAGTTTTTCTCCAGGTCTGACCCCGGTGTAGGTTATCTGAACGTCCTTGTGCGGTTCGTAGCCATGCAGGCGTATCAGGATTTCCGCCATTTCCGCTATAGAAACCGGATCCCCCATGTCCAGCACGAACAGTTCGTTTCCCGCGCCTATGGCCCCGGCTTCGATCACAAGGCTGACGGCCTCCGGGATCAGCATGAAGTAGCGTTTCATGGCTGGATTCGTGACCGTGACCGGGCCGCCTTCGGCTATCTGCCGCTCGAATTTTGGTATTACGCTGCCACGGCTGCCAAGGACGTTGCCGAAGCGCACCGCCATGAAGGCCGTCTTAGGGAATCGTCTCTGAACATCGCCAAGCAGCAGTTCGGCGACACGCTTGCTCGCTCCCATGACGCTGGAAGGATTGACGGCCTTGTCGGTCGATACGAGCACCATTCTTTCCGCCCCGAACTCACCGGCGAGTTTAGCGACGGTGAGCGTCCCCAGCGCGTTGACGCGCAAGGCTTCCCTGGGGTTGCCTTCCATCAGGGGAACATGCTTGTGGGCGGCGGCATGGAAAATCACCTGAGGGCGGTGACGCTCGAAAACATCGCGCATGGCCGTTTCGTCCGCCACATCGGCTATGACCGGGCATAGCTTTACGCCGGAACCCATCGACTCCATAAAAGAGTATATGGACTGTTCCCCGTGCCCCAGCAATATGACCTCCCTGGGGGCGTTCGGCAAAACCTGCCTTACCATTTCGCTGCCGATGGACCCCCCCGCGCCTGTGACCAGTACGCTCCGGCCGCGCAAATAGGCGGAGACTTTCTTTACGTCTATGTGGACAGGGTCGCGTCCGAGAAGGTCTTCAAGCTTTATTTTGCGCAGGCGGGACACGGTGACCGCGCCGCCCGCCAGCTCGCGAAGGCTGGGAAGGACGCGCACGCTGACTCCCATGTGGCCCAGCATATCGTAGATTGTCCGTATCTTTTGGCCGCTTGCTGACGGGATGGCCACAAGAACGACCTTAACCTGAAGTTCATGTATCAGGGAGGGCAAATCTTTGGTGCTGCCGAGCACCGTCAAATTGGCAACCCGTTTGCCTTTTTTTCGCGGATTGTCGTCGACGAAACCGCAAGGAGCCAGCTCCCCTCCGTTTTCGAGCAGGTCGCGTGCCAAAGCGGCCCCGGCGCTGCCCGCGCCCACTATGATGGCTTTCAGCGCCACACTTGAAGCCGGCAGGGGCGGGCGGCCCATCCTGCAGGAAACTCTCAGGAACCCGCATAAAATCATCCCCGCGAAAAGCATTATGACCAGCGACGTACGCGGCAGAAGCGCGAAGCGCCAGACGTAGTGCGTCACGGCGAAAACACAGGCCGCAAGGACATACAGACGCGCGAAGCGCGCGTAGTCGTCCATGCCGGCCTGCGTCCATAGCGTACGGTACTGCCCCCCCACGAAAAAAACCGCGACTCCCCACGACGAAAAAACGCAGATAACTTTGGCGAGGTCCAGGAGAACCGCGCCTGGCATGAAGAGGGTTAAACGGATAGCAAACCCAAGATAGGCCGAGAACGCAAGAAGGATAAAATCAAATACAGGCAGGCAAATGTTGCCCCCGGCAATTTTTACCCGGAGATTGAGCAGGATTTTCAACATAACATAATGCCCACGGTATATACTTGGAATGTCATATATTCACCTTCATGACTTTATATACGGCTTTGTCCCGCGTAACGTCCACGCGGATGTAGTGGTGGAACGAGGCCGGAGTCCCTTTGTCGTAAAGAGAGCCGCCCCCGCCGCCCGTGATGATGTATGAGGTATTCCCCCATTTGCCGGTGTAGTACGAGTGGATATGGCCGGTGAATATCATGGTGACGCCGTAGGCGTCGAAAAGCGCGGACAGCCGCTCAACGTTTGCCGGCCTGCCGCTCATGTCGTGAGCGCGGTTTGGGCGCGGGTCGCGCAGGGGACGGTGCATCATCACGAATCTCAAAGAACTGCCGCGCGCCTTTTCGAGTTCACTTTCCAGCCATTTGAACTGCGCTTCCGACAGGGACCAGTCCTGGCCGTTGTCCAGCACTATGAAAGCCGCGTTTCCCACTCGGAAGGAGTAGTAATGCGGAGAGCCGAAAAGCCGCGAGTAATTGGCCGCCCTCTTCGACCTGAAATGGTCATGGTTGCTGGCGCAGGCAAGAAAAGGCAGAGTCAGGCCGCGCACGTGCCGGAAGAAAGTGTCCTCGTATTCCTGATCCGTGGCGTAGTTTACGAGGTCTCCCAGGTTGAATACGAAAAATATATCCTCCTCTTCCAAGATATATGGAAGGATTCGCGGAAATTTGGAACCCGGTCCCTGCGTATCCCCGATAACCACGAAAGAGAATACCTCCCGGTCTCCCAAAGCCGCCACGCGCGCCAGATTGTCGGTGTTCCACGCCGCGTCGGCCCGGCATGAAACGAGGCAGATAAGGCAGATAAAAAATAAAGCCGTAAAAGCAATTTTAATGCGTTTGACCACAAATTTTACCCCCATCCCGCTTCTTTTCACCGCTAAAACTCGGTATCGATGGCCCAGTTCAGAAGGTTATCAAGCAACTGCCTCATGAATTGATCCCGCGCGCCTTCGTCGTCCGCGCCGCCGCCCGATCCGGTCGGTATCTTTATGTTGAACTGTATTCTTTTGTCGTTCTCCATATCTCTGCGCTCGGGCAGGGAATCGGAGGCCCTGAAGGGTATGAAATTTTCGAGGGGCTTGTCTATTTTCAGGTTAAGAAGCTGCAGTCCGCTCCAATCTCCCCTCAACTGAAACGACACGTTCTGAAAGTCCCGTTCGGCCAGCCCCACCATTCTGCCGACGGTTTGGGTAATGAACTGCCTTCCGCCCGTTGCCGCCAGCGAACCGGTCGTGAGCTGAAAAAGCCCCCTCAGGCCACTTATCAAGGTGTCGAGGGCCTGTACGTTGAAACGCCCCTGAAAGTTCAGGTTCAGCCCTTTTTCTTTCAAACCCATGGAACCGTTCACCGACAGGAATCTGTAAAGAACGTCTCCAGGCTTGGCTGTGGCCTGGGTTCCAGGGTTCAGCCACAGTTCGCCGCCGTCCCAGAAAAACGATCCCCTCGCCTCCTGAAACGATACGCTCCCGTCGTCCGTTATTCTCTTCAAAGCGTCGAATTCGCGGAGGTAACCCTCACTGGTTCGGAAGTCGCCGTTGGCGAACATCATCATCAGGATACCGTAGTCTCCTCTCACTCTCAAATTTATGTCGGCGCTGCCGACTATCTCCCCCTGTTCCAAAAAAGGCCGGACCGCCTTTCCCATATCTATCCCTGATACTCTTGCGTTCATTCCCCACTGCTGTTTCGATAAATCCACGCCGCCATCGGCCGTGATTTCCCCGTCATACGCCTTCCCCGAGGCTTGATGTATCACAGCCATGTCGCCGGACACGCTGATGGGTATGTGTATGTCCTTCACCTTCACTCCGGCAAACGAAACAGCCGGAACGGATATCGTTATATCAACGGGCGTGGTTTCGCCGCCTCGGCGTCCCATCAGCCTGCCGCCGACCTGAATTTGGGCGTCTCCGGAAACCTGCCCTCTCATGGACGGAGTCCTGGCCGACACCAGCTTATCCAGGTCAATGAGTCCGCTTTCCGCGGCGTAACTCCACCCGTCAAGGCCGCGTTCGCTGCGCTCCATATGGGAGTTCAGCCTCAGCTCCAGATCTCCCAATTGTCCGGACACTTCCATGTTGAAGCTGCCTCTTGCCGGGGAAATTATGGAAAGCGACAGCCTGTCCAGCAGGGTTTCTTTGATGGTCAGGGGTGACGTCACTTTGAGGGCCAATTCGGGCCTTCTGAAAGGGCCGCGCAGTAAAAGCTCGCCGTCCAGGTGACCGCCGACGCCGGCGTCGATTCCATACCGCGCTAAAAAGTCACGGATATCCAGATCCTCCACTTTAATATCGACAAATAACCTGCCGTCCCGCCCGAACCTCATACCTCCGCGCCCTTCCAGGAGGCCGTCGTTGATGTTTGCCCTCAGCCTGCGGACTCTCACGTTTCTTGTCGTGCCGGAGAATTCAAGGTCGAGGTTACGGACGTCGGCCGAGAGCACCGTCAGGGCGTTCGACGTTACGACGGCCGAAACGGCGGCATCGCTTACCGGCCCGGAAAGCCTGACGGCGGCGTTGACGCGTCCAGCCGCGTCAACATCCCAAATTTGGGAATACGCGCTGAGATCCAGGTTCCTCAACGCGCAAGACACGTCCAGAACCGGTTCCCGCCCAGGCGGCAGCGCTACGGAGCCGCGAAACGAGAGCATACCGCCCGGCACGCGCAGCGTACTCTCAGGTATGGTCAGCCTGTTGTTGGAGTAAGTGCAGGAAAGGGCGAGGCGTCCCAAGGGTATGTCCATTACCGTATTGTTGCTGCCGGTGAGCGTCGCCGCGATTTCCGGCGACGTCATGGAGCCGCGCGCCGTCAGCGATATGTCGCAAAGTCCTGTTACACCTGTCAAGCCCGGGATTGAACGCGGGTTAAGCCCTTTTATCCCGCCGTCGAAACGCAAAGCGGACGTGGCGAGGTTCAGCGTTCCCGCGAGGTTGAGCGGGGCTCTGCCGATTCTTGCCCTCAGTTCGTCCAGCGTTACCAGTCCGTTTACGTACCGAGCCGACGCCGAAATGCCGTTCAGCCTTATTCCCGCAAGGGACAAGGCCGGAGACCGCGCTTCGATTCCCAGCGCGAATGGACTCTGCCCGGAGACGCCGCCTCTAACCATGACGTCAAGATCAAAAGTTCCGGAGGGCGCGGCGGGCGCAAGGGCCGGGAACGCCGCCGCCACGAGAGAGCTGTTTATTCCCGAGGCGGTAAAAGTCATGCTCTGGTTCCAATTCGCCCCCTCCCGAGCTGGGGCCGCGCCGCCGGCGCCGGTAATTACCGCGCCGAAGACCTCTCCCGTGCAGTCTACGTTAACGGATTTGTCGGGAAAGAAAAAAACGTTCGCCCGCAGCCCTTTCACGACCTGCGTACCATCCGCCTTCAACTCGGGCAAGCGCACGAACGCCTTTCCAGCCGTTTTTCCGCCCCGGTCGGCGGAAACCCAAAAATCGACCATTCCGTTGTCGCCCTCCAGACTGACGTCGAGGGATAACACGCGCTCCAGGTTTTTCATGGATATTCCGCGGACGGCTCCCCGCGCCATGAAACGGTCAGACGCCGGAACCGGCCTTAAGTCCGCCGATACCTTGAGTTCCACATCAGCCGACAAGACCTCCACTTTGGTATTTTTCAGAAAAAGATCGCCGTCCTTGTAGCTCCATAAGGTGAACGCCTCAATCGGCAAACCTGCGGCGGAAGCGTTTTTCAGGCCCAAATATCCCTGAGCTTCCAAATGTTTGCCGCTCCCCGCGACACTGAAGCTCCCTTCTATTTCGCCGTCCGCGGGGACTGCCGAAACGTCCGGCAATATGGCCAGCAGTTCTCCCAGCCTTATCGAACGAAACTCTACTTTCACGTCAAAGGGTTCGGTCAGCCTGCCTTCCAGAAAGGCCCGCCCGCTTCCAATCGATATATCGAACGAGATCGCCTGCAGTGGGTCGAAATTAAGGATGCCGTCCGCCCGAACCGGGAACCCGTCCAAAGCAGCCGAGAGCGTGAGGAAACCGTCCCGCGCGAGAAGCGCTTCATCTATTTCAATCTGGTATGCGGGAGTATCTAAGGTTATGCCGCGCAACGCCACTCGTATCGGTTTAATGGACGGTTCCGGGCTTTCGCCGCTTTGTTGTCCATAACGCGAGGCCAAGGCCGAGAGGTTTTCCACGTTGACGCGCGCTCTCTCGATCTCCAGATCTGAAAGCCAGAGAGAGCCGTGCCGCAATTCTTCCCAAGACGGCCTAATCCCCAGGCGATCCGCGTCAAACAGGATGTCGTCACCGGACGTCAGGGACACTCCGTTCAAGGTTATACCGAAATAGAGGGAACCCTCTACGCTTGTTACCCTCAGGGCCGGGATTGAATTCTCCCCGTAACGCCGTACGAGCGGCTCGATTACAACCGGGCCGATGGGCCCCCAGACGATCCCGGCGGCGAGTGACGCGGCAATAAACGCCAAGATAATGCAAACGCGAAATAAAATCTTTAAAAAAATCACCGAAAGCTCTACCTCAATTCATTGTAACGCTGATAAATAGGATTCCTGAGGGCCTACGGCCCTTTTAAGCGGGGAGCGGGGCGGAACCCCCACAGATTATTTCCCCTTGAAGCGTGGCAATTATACCGGTTTCCGGGAATTAATTCGAGGTGTTTCAAACAGATTCGTGTGGATAAGTGGATAAATTTGTGCATAAGTCGTGGATGTGTATAAGTAATATCCTCCACACGTGTCCGTTGTGGATAAGTGGAAGGTGTGGACGACGTGAAAAGTTCACAGATGTCAAGGCTATTGTTTAGTTGAAAAGATGTTAAAATTACATTCACTTCGCTATTTTCGTCGGGGGGAGTTTTGCATGGTCACATGCTCACTTTGAAGGACGTTCACGAGGCACGGGATCGTATTCACCCCTTTATCCGCCGCACGCGGCTGGAACATTCCACTACTATTTCGGACGTAAGCGGGTTTGACGTGTGGCTCAAACCGGAGTGTATGCAGCGTACGGGTTCTTTTAAAATTCGCGGCGCACTGAACTGTATACTTTCGCTCTCTCCCGAGGAGGGGGGCAGGGGTATTGTGACAGCGTCGTCCGGTAACCACGGTCAGGGCGTTGCCTGTGCCTCCAAGCTGCGAGGCTATCCTGCCATGGTTGTCATGCCGGAGGGCGGTTCTCCGGCTAAAGCCGACGCGATACGCGGATATGGAGCGCAAATTGTTTTCTGCGGCACAAAATCGGAAGACCGTCTGGCCTTGGCCGCTAAAATGAGGGACGAACAGGGGATGACAATGGTTCATCCTTATGATGATTTTTATGTTATGGCCGGGCAGGGAACGTTGGGGATCGAAATTCTTGAAGACCTTGACGATGTTGCGGCAGTGCTTGTGCCAACGGGTGGCTGCGGCCTGATATCGGGGGTAGCGGCGGCGGTGAAGGAGATGAGGCCAAACGTTAAGATAATAGGCGTGGAACCAGCCGGAAGCGACAGCACGGGACGCTCGTTTCAAGCCGGGAAACGGGTGCGGCTCGACGTCATCGATACGATGGCCGACGGGGTACGCGCGTCCATTCCTGGAGAGTTGACATTTCCGTTGGTACGGAAATATGTGGACGATATGGTTCTCGTGTCCGAGAGTTCCATTGTCGAGGCTATGAAGCTCATTTTGGAGCGGTGCAAGATACTGGCCGAACCTACCGGCGCGGTGGCTACGGCGGCGCTTTTGACGCAGGGGCAAAAAAACGGAGCGCTTCCCGGTTCGCTGAGAGGCAAAAAAATCGTTTCCCTCGTCAGCGGCGGCAACGTTGCTCTCAGTCAGCTTGCGGAGATTCTGGCGGGGAGGAGTTAGGTACGGAGCGGTAGAGCACAGAACAAGAAAAAGAGGAGGAGTAATGTTATGGCTGTTATCAGTAACCCTGTTTTGAAAGGTTTTAACCCGGATCCTTCCATTTGTCGCGTAGGGGAAACTTATTACATTGCCACCTCAACCTTTGAGTGGTTCCCAGGCGTACAGGTGCACAAATCAAGCAACTTGGTCAATTGGGAGCTTGCCACGCAGATTTTGACCGAACGAAAGCAACTCGATATGCAGGGCGTGCCTGACTCGGGCGGAGTGTGGGCGCCGTGCCTCACCTACCACGACAATCTGTTCTGGCTTGTTTACAGCAACGTAACCTGCATACGGCCCAACGGCTGGGACGTGAGCAACTATCTTGTAACCTCCCCCAACATCGAAGGCCCGTGGAGCGGCCCCATTTACCTAAACAGTTCGGGTTTCGACGCCAGCCTGTTCCACGACGACGACGGCAAAAAGTACCTGCTTTACATGGACGTGGACGAGCACATGAAACGCCACCGCTTCGGCGGCATAGGGCTTCGCGAATATCTGCCCGGCGAACAGAAACTGAGCGATGAGGAACACGTCGTCTACGCCGGAACCCCTATCAAACTGACCGAGGCCCCGCATGTCTACAAAGAGAACGGCTACTACTACCTGCTCGTCGCCGAGGGCGGCACCGAATACACCCACGCCGCCAGCCTTGCGCGAAGCCGCAATATACTTGGCCCCTACGAAACCCACCCGGACAACCCCATACTCTCCTCTTACAGCAACCCCTATAACTACCTGCAAAAGGCGGGACACGCCAGCTTTGTCAAAACGCACTGGGGCGGTTGGTATCTGGCCCACCTGACAGGACGGCCCATAGCCGACGACACGGTAAGCATCTACCACCACCGCGGTTTTTGCCCCCTGGGGCGCGAGTCAGCCCTGCAAAAACTTGAGTGGCGCAACGACTGGCCTTATGTGGTGAACGGCCCGGTTCCGTCAACGGAGGTAGAGGCTCCTCCCGAAGTCCAGGATGTACGGCCCGTCGAACCTGTCAGGCTGCGCGACAATTTTGAAGGCGATAAACTGGACGTCAACTGGGCTACCCTGCGCGCTTCAAGTTTTGACGGCATTTATTCCCTGACTGAAAGGCCGGGCTTCTTGCGGCTTTACGGCAAAGAGAGTCTGGCCTCGCTGCGAACCAAAGCGCTGGTGGCACGGCGCTGGCAGAGCCTCAATTTTGAGGCGGTGACGGCTGTGGAATTTGCCCCCTTCAACGATAAACATCAGGCTGGCATTGCCTGTTTTTACAACAGCGGCAACTGGTCGTCCCTGGGTATCACATATATAAAGGGGAAAGGGCGCGTCCTTAACATAGTGGTCAGCGACGGCGGCCCGGGGTGTACTGACATCACAATGCCGATAGACGGCAACGAGGTCGTGATTGACGATTCCGTCAAAACCGTTTACCTGAAAGTTACGGTGAACGGGGCTGAATACCGCTACGGCTACAGCTTCGACAACCAGAACTGGCACGCCATAGGCGGAGCTTTCGACAGCCGTAAACTGAGCGATGATTACATTGTGCGCAAAAACCCCGGCTTTTTCACCGGCGCTTTTGTCGGCCTGTACTGTGTGGATAACTTCAACCGCGCGTTAAGCGCCGACTTCGACTTCTTTGACTATAACGAACAATAGAAAAGGGGATGGCGTCAATGACTGATAAAAAGGAAATGCCAATCGGTTTGGGCGAAAAAATAGGCTATGGCTTAGGCGACATGGCCTGTAACATCGTTTTCGCATCGGTGTACATGTATCTGACCATCTTTTATACCGATGTTTTCGGTCTTTCGGCGGGCGTGGTGGGAATTATCTTTTTCATCTCGCGCTTTGTCGACGCCATAACGGATCCCCTGATGGGTACAATTGTCGACAAAAACCAGTTTAAAGACGGCAAATTCAGACCCTGGATCAAGTGGGGAATTTTCCCCTTCATTATGGGTATTTACATGGTTTTCAGCACCCCTGACCTGCCTGAGGTAGGAAAGATTATCTACGCTTTCGTAACCTACAACTTCCTGATGATAGTGTACACGATGGTCAACATCCCCTACGGCTCTCTCACATCGGCTATGGCACGGGATACCGGCGAGCTTGCCAGTATCACCTCGATACGCATGTTTTTTGCCAACCTTACCGGAGTTCTTGTCGCCTTTTTTGTGCCGACCTTAAACAATTATTTCGCGGCTCGCTACACGCCCGCGCAAAGCTTTCAGTACACCGCGGTCATATTGGCAGCTTTGGGAGGGATAATGCTCTTTATCACCTACGTAAGCACCCGTGAACGCATCGTCCTGCCCAAGAACGCCGAAAAAGTCGCGTTTGCGGATATTCTAACCCTTTTCAAGACCAACCGTCCGTTCGTGGTTATGTGCGTCCTCTTTCTGTGTCACTTCGGCATCATGACCATCGTCGGCGGCGCCAGCGCATACTATGTCAAATATAATATGGGGCGCGAAGACCTGACACGATGGTTCATGCTGCTGGGCAACCTGCCGGCCCTCGCCATCATGCCTTTTATCCCCTGGATGGTGGTCAAGTTCGGCAAAAAACCCCTGCTTTATATGTCCACAGTGCTTTACATGGTCACGATCCTCTCGATTTACTACATTCCCGCAAGCAATGTTCCCCTCATTTTTATCATACGCCTTCTGGCGGCGGCGGCCTCCTGCATCGCGTCCGGCTACATATGGGCTTTGATACCGGAGCTGATTGTGTACGGCGAATATACGTCGGGAAAGCGGTTCAGCGGCCAGATTTACGCCATGATCGGTTTCTTCTTCAAAATGGGTATGGCGATGGGCGGCATCTTCTTAGGATTTTTCCTGGAGTATTTCAAATATGTGCCCGACGCCGCGCAGCAACCACCCGAGGCGCTGCACGGTATTCTTCTGCTTATGTCGGTGGTGCCGGCCATTATTTTGGTGGTCGCCGTCTATATGATCAAACTCTACGAGCTTGACGAAAAGCGCTACGCCGAAGTGCTCGAGGTAGTGGTGGAGCGCGAGCGCCAACTGAACGAGAAGGCTTAAGGAGGTACTAAGCATGGAACGTCTGAAACAGGAAAACTACTCCGGCGAGGCCGAAGGCAAAAAAATCGGCTTATGGACGCTCAAAAACGCGCGCGGCCTTGAGGTGGCTATATGCAACTGGGGAGCGCGGGTCTGCCAGATTCTTGCGCCGGACAAAAACGGCAAATTCGACGACGTTGTGCTCGGATACGACACGCTCGCCGACGCCATGGCCGGTATGCCGGAGATGGGCGCCATGATAGGCCTGATGGCAAACCGCATAGCCAACGCGCGCTTTGAGCTGGGAGGGCGTACGTATGAGCTGGCTGCCAACGACGGGGCACATAACCTGCACAGCGGGCCGGTGGGCTGCATGAACCGCGTCTTCGACGTCGTCGGCTCCGACGAGCGCTCCGTGAGCCTCGAAATCCGCCTCCCGGACGGAACGGACGGTTTCCCCGGCAACTGCGTCCTCACGGTCGTCTATACCCTGAACGACGACAACGGTCTTGAAATAAAGACAGAGGTAGCAACCGACGCGCAGACTATCGTCAACATATGCAACCACGCCTATTTCAACCTGGGCGGGGCGGAGGCGCAGGATATTTTGGGACACGTTCTGGAACTCAACGCCGCTCATTACACCACGGCGGACGACACCCTGATACCCACCGGCGAAATAGCCCCTGTAGCCGGGACGCCTTTCGACTTCACCACACCGCATGTAATAGGGGAGCGCATAGACAGCGATAATGAGCAGTTGCGCCGTGGTAAGGGCTACGACCACAACTTCGTCCTGAACAAACCTGAAGGCGACGTGGCTGTGTCTTTCGCCGCGCGCCTTTCCGACCCGGGCACGGGCCGGGTGATGGAGGTCTGGACAACCGAACCGGGGATACAGCTCTACACCGGCAATTTTATACAGAGCGGCGGAATGCAGAAAAAGTACGTCGGCAAGAGCGGACGCGTAATGCCGCACCGCGGCGCCCTGTGCCTGGAAACCCAGCATTTCCCCGACGCCGTCCACCACGCCAATTTCCCCAGCATCGTCCTCAACGCGGGGGAGCGTTACTCCTCGACCACCATATACCGCTTCCTGACCGCGTGAGTTGTGTTTTTAGGTCGTGGCATGTATAATTTTTTAGAGGGCGATTAGCTCAGCGGTAGTAGCGCTTCCTTCACACGGAAGAGGTCACTGGTTCGAACCCAGTATCGCCCACCAAGGAATAGCAAGGGTTTAGGAGTTTTCTCCTAGACCCTTTTTAATTTTTTTTACTCCATATTTACTCCAATTTCCATAAAGCTCGATTCTATCTTATCTTTCCCCACCGCAAAGCTATCCTCCCTATGGTACGTAAGCATTTTTAGGCTCCCTCTCCTTCCGACAAAAAAAAGAACCATGTCGTTTTTCGTAACTTCACTCACAGTGAAGTAGCCCGACTTCACTGTGAGTGAAGTTCATTTTTTTTCAGGCCCATCTCAGAACCACGTTCGCCTTTATCCAGCCAAAATTCCGATCTTTTTCAGTTCACACGGCTCGCCTATGGAGGGTGTTTGCCCGTTTCCAAGAGTAAAACCTGAGTAAAATCCTTGCGAAAAATTACGCGACGTTGCGTGTACTTCAAGAGAACGAGCCAACCAATTTATCAACATCTCTTTCTTCCTGCCTTATAAACAAACCTATACAGCACCGCCTCATCCGTTACGGGCTTGTATGCACGTGTCCCGTTGCCCGGACGCGGCGGAAAGAAAGGAGTGTAGCGCATGGAAAGCGCAGTCAGCGTTTGCGTGGAGAGGGGATACCTGCGTGTGATCGGCGAAATTCCGGTCAGCAGCGGCAAAGAAGGTTTAGAGGCGTTTTTGTCGGAAATCAGTCTGAAATTGCTTGGCGACAAGAAAATGCCTAAATTACGCTCTGTCGGTATAACAGTGAAGGAATTGACCGAGGCGGAGGCCGCCATTTACATCGGGCGTTCAAAATTTTTCTTACGTAAGTGCCGCATGGAGGGCAACGTCGGCAAGCACCAGAGAGGCCCGAAGTATACTCGCGACAGCAAGAGGTGTATCAGATACCCCGTCGATGAACTCGACAAATGGCTCGCCAGCCGCAAAAAATACGAAGCTAACTGTGAAGTGGCGCATTATGCCTGAGACGAACATGTCATCGTTTGACGGCGGCGTGCGGATAGTCGATAAGCGCAAAAACTGGGAGGCCCGCGTTGAAATGGCGGTATTCAAGCGCCCCGCCAGCGAACTGTCTACTTACGACAAGCTGGTTTACGCTATTTTATGCGGCCACGCCAACCGCGACGGAAACGCAACGCTTTACGTCAGAACCATCGCGGAGGAAGCAAGCTGTTCGGAACGGCAGGTACGGCGAGTCCTCGCTAATCTCGAAGTTCGGCGTCTGCTGGTTCGTCGTCCTCAATACATCGCCGGTCAGGGACAAACATTCAACATATACGAAATTTACGGATACGACGCGTATTTGAGCGGCGAACCTCCATGCCAGCCAGTCATGCCTTCCCTGACTGACAGTCACCCCTCTCCCTGCCTGCCGGTCATTCCCCCTGCGACTGACAAGCAGGCCCCTCATGACTCACAGGCAGAGTTTAATAATGTATTTCAACAGCCCCTAAAGAACAGCTTAAAAGAGAACAATATCCCCCCTACCCCCCAAGGGGGCGAAAGGGGAAACCTCGAATCCGAAAGTCCAAAACCTCAAAACCCAAAACATGACACAGAGGCAAAAGACAGGAATCGAATACCAACGCCTTATTTCCCGGAGACATCTCCGTACATGGGCATACTCGCCGCCTTCAACGAAATCCTGCCGGAACTTCCCCAAGCCGAGATACTCACCTCATCTCGCGCCCAAACGCTGAACCTGCGGATAAACGAAGACCCGGCACGGCAAAGCCTTGACTGGTGGCGGCGGTTTTTCGAGCGGGTAAGGCTTTTTCCTTGGCTCATGGGAAACAACCCGAACAACTGGAAGGCAACTTTCGACTGGCTCATCGGCGAGGACGGTATGCGGAAGGTCATCGAAGGCGGTTTCACGCAAGCGACGTATACGCGCCAAGGGCAATTCCAGGAATATTCACGGGAGGAACTGCGCGAATGGCAGAGAAAATTCACGGACGAAAGAGGGGTCGTGGATGCGAAAGCATTATTGCGGGACTGGAGAGAAAAAACCGGTAGAACGCACTGAACATATCGCCAAACCTATAGCGCGTTCGCTTGAGGAGGTCATAGCAATGTTAGGCGAAATGGAAGAAAAATTGTCACAAATCAAAAGCTGCCCCGAACCCTGCGACGACGGCATGGTTGTAATCAGCGCCTCGTCGGGGCAGGCAAGAAAAATGCCCTGCCCGCTCATAGCCTCGAACTGCCCGTATGGAGAATGGATGGAGCATGGACTGGATCGCTGCGTAACCGGCGTCATGTCGGATATCGGCGTCCCGCGCAGGCACTTGGAAAACTTCGCAGAGGCATTTCAGGCTGAGGCGTTGACAGGAATTGACAAGTGGCCGGCGCGCGGATTTCTCATCTTCACCGGCGATACAGGCAGCGGTAAATCTTTCGGCGCGGCGCTGGCCGTTCGCAAATACCTGAAAAGCCTGGTTGCAAACCGCTTCGACCGCAGGACGTGGGAAATAGCCGAGAAAGCAGGAAACTCCGTCGTTTGGTGTGCCGCTATGGACATAAATCACGACAGGGAAACGGCGGAACTGGCGAAACACGGACAACTGGCCGTCATAGACGACTTGGGCGGCGAGGCTGACATTCCCGCCGTACAGACCGTACTGCGCGGCATCATCCTCAGACGCTACGACATGAAGCTGCCTACGGTGATAACAACCACGCTGACGATGCTCGACATCGACTTACGCTACGGCGGCCGCGTCGCCGACCGGCTGACTGAGGACGTCGGAAAGGGCGGCATGATCATTGAGTGCGGCGACGTATCCATACGAAACCTCGTAACAGGCGGGAGAGAACTCGATTGACAGCCGCTGTTAAAGGGAAAAGCGCAATACTTGTTATGGCAGCCGGGTTTATAGGCTATACGGGCTTTACCACCATACCAAGGGCGGCGGCTTTTATTCTTGCCGTTCCAGTGTTATGGGCGCTTGCGGATTCAAGATACGCAGCGTTCGCCGTTATGCTGGCCTACAAGCTCGCTGCTTCAAGAGGGCTTCTGCCGGGCGCGGCGGTGTTTCTGTCAGAGAATCACACGCCGTTACAGGCGGCAGCCTTATATGCCTTTATGTCTTTCGGCGCGGCGCTGCCGTTTCTCGTTTTCTGGAACGAGAACAAAAGAGTGAGAGCCGCCTGTCTAATCCTCACCTTCCTGGTAGCCTACGTTTTACCTCCAATATCGCTAATCGGGATCATCAATCCTCTCATGGCCTCCGGGATTATTTTCAGGGGCTGGGGATTCGCCGGAATACTCGCCGTACTCGTGATATACGCGCTATGCGCCGTATCAAAAAAATCCGCTTACGCCTTTCTCTGCGTCATAGCTTTGTTTGCGGTATTACCCGGCAGCCAATGGTACGAACCTACCACGCCGGACGGAATTATGACCGTCGATACGTCGTTCGGCAGGCTCGGAAGCGGGAGTTTCAATTTCACTCAGGATTATGAGCGCGCGAGTATGGTTTTTGGTGAACTCAGAAGACGCAATATCGCCCAAACTGAGGTAAGCATAATCGTTCTGCCGGAAACCATAGCGGGAAGGCTCAATGACACAGGACGGGAACTGTGGCGCGGCGAAATTCAAAAACTCCTGCCGGGAAAAGCCGTGATATTCGGCGCAGAACTGCCCGCAGGCGACGGGTGTAAATACAACAACGCGATGATTTTACTTCACGACGGGAAAATGAGCGCCGCATATCAGCGAATCCCCGTCCCATACTCCATGTACCGAGGCCCTTTCGCCCAAACCGGGGCGAACCTCCACCTTTGGAACAACGGCATACTTGCTCTCCCTGATGGGCGCAATGCTGCCGTAATTATCTGCTACGAGGCTTTTCTTACGTGGCCGTATATAACCTCAATGATTCAACGCCCAAACATGATTATCTGCGCCGCCAATCTCTGGTGGTGTAAAGACACGTCGCTGCCGGCAACTCACATGAGGGTCGTTTCCCTCTGGGCGCTCACGTTCGGAATACCCGCCGTGTTTGCCCGGAATATTTGACTTTTTGACTACTTGACCGTTGAAGGAGGTGAGGAAATGAAAGAGCTGACACAAAAAGAAATTTTGGAAATCGTATGCGCCCCGGCAATCACTGACGAACCGGAAGAATCGGATTTTATCGTCAGTGACGAGACAGACGAAGAAAACTACGTCAAAAATTTAATTTCTAAGGAGCTGAACTGAACATGACATCGGCAACGGGACAAAGGAGAGAGGAATTCGCGGAACGCGTAGCGCGTTCGCTTGACGCCGGGATAGTACCCTGGCAGAGAAAAGATTTGCCGGACACGTCCATACGAAGCGCCGTTTCCGGCAGGAACTACAGCGGAATCAACGCGCTCTACCTCATGGAACGGAGCGCGGAGAAGGGTTATACCGACCCGCGCTTCATCACGGTTAGCGAGGCGAACAAAAACGGCCTCCACGTCCGTAAGGGAGAACACGGCGTAGTGCTGGAGCATTGGACGCAGGGAGAGGACGGGAAAATGAAGCCGCGTGGTTACTCAGTGTTCAACGTCCAGCAACTTAACGGGCGTTTGCCGATACCGGAAACCGAGAAGGGCGGCAATCTGGAGAAAGCGGCGGAGATGCTGAGAAACGCCGGAATAGAGATACCTCCTGACAGCAGCGTCAAAGATTATCAGGACGCCATAAAAAAGCTCACGGTCAAAAACGCCGAAGAAACAGGTATTACGCAATCGGTTCATACGCCGGAGCTTGTTGCGCTCAGGTGCAGCATAGCCAGCACGATGGCCATGCGCGAAGCGGGCATACCCGTGGAGCAGGTTGACGGAGCGCCGACAAAATCCTGGGCGCAGAGTATCAGGCACGATCCCTCGCAGTTGTCCAAAGCCGCGCGGGATGGAAGCCTGCTTGCCTCGTGCGTAATTCAGGACATGACACAGAGCAAAGACGCGGAGCTTTTTCGGGCAAGCCAGGAACGGGCCGAAGCGCAAAAGGGGCAGGAACTCGTCTCGGAGGCCGCCACAGTCCCCAGAGGGCTTGACTCCAACCTTCCCAACGCGGATTTATCGGGAGTGCAGGAGAGTGTACTCGCGGCGTCGGACAAGGCGAGGGCGCAGGTGAGCGACTTGCGGGCCTCCGCCGCGTCGCGTGAAACCGCCGTTGGAGCGAACACAAACAAACTCTCCGAGGCGCGTGATGTAGCGAAAAAGCAACTCGGTAACGGCGCGATAGTAACAAGCGCCGCTCCGGGCAGGACGTACAGCGGCAAGATAATCGGGATTGTAGGCGACGGCCCTGACAAGACGGCAATACAGGCTATTTCAGGTAATCACGCGATACTGCACGACATCAGGGATATCTCTGCGAAAAGCAACATCAGGATCGGCGAAGACGTGAGCCTCGCCGCCAATGAGCAGGGATACAGCGCCGCACAAAGTAAAGACCCCGAAACTCACGCACAAGCGAACAAGAACGAGCTTACGCGGGACGGGCTGAAACGCTGATGGCGCGTATCTTATTTAGGAGGCAATGATGATGATAGAGAGAGACTTTGAAGCATTGGCAATGATAGAGACAGACCTGGCAGCAATAGTGACCGAAAACCGCTCCTACGAGGGCGATCTGACGTTGGTTGTAGCGGACATGTACATGGAAGAAGTTCTGTATTACCGTACCGGAAATGACACCGGGACGAAGCTGAAAGAAGACCTCCAGGCGTTTGCAAAGAACCCGGAAAGCTGGGCTGAATGGGACGGCAACCAGCTTGATGGGATTAAAGAAAGCGTCCAGGCGGATTCTAAATACAGTAAGATTCAAGACCCTGTCCTTCTTGAGAGAGCATGGGCAGAGGCGTTAAGTGAGCAGTTACACGGTTACGTGTACGGAGACAAGGACGGTGAGAGAAGGGTGGTCGCCAGGGCTAACAAAGCCGGAGAGATCACGATGTGGACGGGCAAAATGGGAAATGCAGCGATGGAGGCGCTGCTGGATATGCCAAAAACGCGGGGAGCGGAATATTGCGCCGCGGTAACAGAGGACAACGCAGGCAGGCTGTACTTTGCCGTAGCTCAATATGATGATCAAATCAAGTACATCGGCACGAACTACGAAGAGCGAGGTTCGGCGTTGAAAGAAGACCTCCAGGCGTTCATCAAAGACCCCGCTTGCTGGAGAGAGTGGGGCAATGATAACGCTGTAAACGAGATTAAGGGTGCTGTTTGGAAGGACATTGAGGGCTTGAAAGAAGCGGTATCGCTTCCCGAGTATGAGCGCAGGGAAATGTTCTATGAGAAAATGTCAGCTTACGTCCAAGGAGGCATGGACGGGGAATTGAACGGGCTGAAGGTAGTAGCCGAGATAAACACAGGCGGAGCTTACACGCTCAAGATTCGTGAGATGGGCCTGTCCGCAAAAAAGGCGCTGCTGGATTACTCTAACACACAAGTGATAGCTGATGATTTGCCTTCTCATAAGGCTGACACCGGAGGAATGGATAAATTCACCGAGGCACGGGACATAGCCAAGGATCAGCTTGGCGACGGCGCAATAGTCACGAGTGCCATTCCTGGCAGGACATACAGCGGCAAGATATTCGGGATTGTAGGCAACGGCCCCGACAAAACAGCGATACAGGCCATTTCAGACGACCACGCAATACTGCATACCATCAGTGAATTTTCAGCGAGCAATATTAGGATCGGCGAAGACGTGAGCCTCACCGCCGATGAGCAGGGATACAGCGCGGTACAAGGCAAAGGCCCGGAGACACAAGCGAAGAAGAACGAGCTGTCACGGGAAGGGATAAAACGCTGATGGCGCGGAATATAGTCAAAACCCGCGATTATTCCTTCCAGGGAGTGAAACGCGAAGGGATGGACTACAGGATAAAGGCGGCGGCTATATTCGCCGTCTGCCTGTTCATCACCTTGCAGGTCACGGCTCAGTATGTCGCGTATGCCTTTGAGAATCATCCGGCGCTCGGCTGGAGTATATTTACAGTTATGGGGTATCGCGTGTATCCCTTCTACCGCGCCTTGTATTGGCTCTATGCGCTGATGTCCGCCTACGAGGAATCCCGTTCGAGTATTGCCGCCATGAGCGCCTTCATTTTTTCGGTGGGACTCATAATATCAGCGTTTGCGGCGAGAAACTGTTATTTGAACGGCAGAAGTGAAAGCCTCGAATCCCTGCACGGCTCCGCGCATTGGGCTGTTATGAAAGAAATTAAGGACGCCGGGCTTCTTGACGATGACGGCAACCCGTTCCCGGAAGGTATCGTGGTCGGTGGCGTGAAAGTAGGCAAAGAGGTCAAGATGCTGCGGCATAACGGTCGGGAGCATGTCCTTTGCTACGCGCCGACGCGAAGCGGCAAAGGAATATCTCTCGTACTCCCTACTCTGCTCGATGGTTGGCGCGAGAGTGTTTTTGTGCTGGACATAAAAAATGAGAACTGTAGTTTGAGCGCCGGTTATCGCTCCAAGGAACTGGGACAAAAAATTCTCAAACTGGATTTCACCGATCCTGACGCCATTTCAAAAGGCACGTCGGCCACGTTCAATCCGCTTGAGGAAGTTCGGCTGGATTTTACGTTTGAACCGGGCTTATCAAAAAAGCGCCTGCCAGACCCAAACGACCCGGAAGGCGAGATTTTCAGGCTCGTGCCTTCCGGCACGAACGATGAGACGGCCACGATTCAGCAGATCATAGCGATAATCATAGACCCCAACGGCAAAGGGACATTTGACCATTGGGAGAAGACGGCTTCCAGCTTCATGCTTGGCGCGGTCACGCACCTGCTCTATAAATTCAAGATGGAGCGCCGGGGCGTTCCAGGCATAGCAGACGTTTTGACCGAGCTTTCAAAACCTGGAGTGCCGTGGCGCAAAGTTGTGGAACTGTGGCAGGAATACCCGCACCTCGGCTATGAGGAGATAACGAGGCCGAACGGGGAGAAAGCTGTTATCCCAATCACTCATCCCATCGTTGAACAAGAGGCGCAGTCGATATTGAACAAGCCCGGCGACGAAGCGGGCAGCGTTTTATCTACGGTCATATCCAACATGGGGCTTTTCCGTGATCCTGTTGTAGCGCGGAACACCAGCAAAAGCAGCTTTAGAATCCGCGACCTGATGAACCACGAAAAGGCAGTGTCCTGCTATCTCGTGATAAACCCGAACGACCAGTTAAGGCTCATGCCTCTGACCCGCCTTGTGCTGACGCAGATAATCTTTTCGCTTGCGGCGAAAATGGATTTCAAAGACGGCAGAAGCTCGGAGTCGTACAAACATCGCTTATTGCTGCTTCTCGACGAGTTTCCATCTTTGGGAAAAATGGATTTATTCGAGCGGGCGCTGGGGTTTATCGGCGGCTACGGGCTGAAAAGCTACATCATGGTTCAGGGGCTTCCGCAGCTTTTCAAGGCTTACGGCAAGGAAGAATCTATTCGTGTGGGCTGCCACATACAGGTTGCTTTCGCGCCAAACGATATGGAAACAGCGGAGTATTTGAGCAAAGCCACCGGACAAACGACAATCCTCAAGGAAAATTACAGCGAATCTTTTCAGGAAGGTAAGCTGTTCGGAAGCAGATCCCGGCAGAC
>WRKN01000008.1 GCA_009778055.1 Synergistaceae bacterium | reverse complement strand
CTCATCGCGGTATCTAAAGTTGCCACGGAAGCCCAAATCTAACCCGCCACACCCACAAAAGTACGAAACAACGGAGCAGGACAAGTTTTGCTTGTTCGCGGTCATACCGATACCTCCCCTATATATAATTTTTTGATTGCTAATTACTCTGCCGCAACAACAACGATATGTGAGCTAATGTTTCGCATGGGTCGTGTTCTACCGTCCGATGGCTTAGGTGTTCCTTTGGGTATTACCCAAAATAACCCGATCCGTTCCGCAGTAGGTATTTTACCTTTTTCGCACATGGCTTGGATTCTGCGTTGCGTAACGCCCCATTTTATTGCGGTTTCTTGGGTAGTCATATATTTCAAAACAAGCACCTCCAACACAATTTCTCAATATATATGATATACGCATGGACGAACTTTGTCAAGAAGAAATTGTAAAGTTTATATGAACGCATACAAAAATTTGAGAAATACCTTGACAGAACAGATGTTCCGTCTTCTTGGGAGCGTATCGTACGCAGCATTCGTTCAGGATGAAATCCGTCACTCCGTTGCGGCGTATGTACTCTCGTTCGGCATCGAACAGCGACAATTGCTGGTGTTCTCTTTTTTGTAGTAATACCTGGATTCCCGGCACTGTTGTAACGAGGTTTGATATAAGCCTATTGATATCAACGCTTGGCGGGTATTCAAATTGAAAACGCATCGTTACAAATTGCACTTTATAACGAGCCCTCGTTGTAGGAAATCATTGATGGATATGAGGTTAGCAACTTCATCATTACAATTACCGGGAGCCCAGGGTAATAGAGGAGGAAACATTGAATCCCTGTGTCAAGGCAATTCAAGTCTGGAATTGTATCCGTCATAAGAGTTGTTTGTTGTTTTTCGCCGCCAATTCCCGACACGTAAATGACTTTGTTTTTCTGTTTGGGTGTTGGGAAGATATTGGGAAGTTGGTAAACGCAGTTATTCATTTCACGATTGAAATAGCACCATTGCCTATGAAATGGGAATACATTCTATCAAAAATAAAATCCTCAGAAAAAGAATAGCTTTTACCCTTCTCCACATCAAATTTACGATAAGGGAACTCGTTCTACAGCCACACGTTCGCAAATTTCCCTTCGTAAATCGGGTAAGTTTTCAGAAAGGCTTGCATGAACCGCTCAAAATATCGTTAAGATTATAAACCCATATTGAAATATGTTCCAAATTTTTCTTTATAAATATGGCGGCTCGTCACCGAGCCGCCGTGCTGCCCTAAGCAAATATGCAAATCAGTAGCGCCAAAAAAACGAGTATCTGCAACGCAAAATTTATTTTATAACTGAGATACTCACTTATCCGCCACTCATGCTCGAAATACCACACAAAAGTGTAAGCCAGGCTGCATAGAGCCATCACCCCGCCTGCGGGAAGCCAGAAAAAAGCCTTGAGAAAACTCCCCCTCTCACCGAAGCTAAAAACACCGGCTCTGCCGAGCCAATACGCCAAGGTTGCCATAAGCGCAACAATGCAAACGCTTACAACCTGCCCTCTCAGAAAATGAAGTTCTCCGTTCCTTTTGAGTACCTCTTTGGCCGAGTCCGCTATATCTCTACCCATAGCGTACCCTATCTTCTCCGCACCCTTGCCGAGCATGTTTTCAAGCGTTTTTTCGAGTGTGCCGTCGATTTTCTTTTCAAGAAAGCCCATTTCATCGAACCGCGCTTTCATTTCCTTTTTGAAGGAGTCCATTTGCGCGCTTATCTTGTCCTCGTTACGCTTGAAGATCATCAGCATGTACATGTAATCCTCAACGCTATTCATGCCGATGGCCCCGGCCAGTTCCAAAAACTCTATCCTCTCGCTCTCCGTCAGTTCCCGCCTCAATATTGCCAGCGACGACTCCCGTAACGTATTCTCAAAGTTTGACATTCATGCTCACCTCAGCTTGCGTTTTGTTCCGAGGTTTCATCGGTGAAAAGTCCCGTGCTTTCAAACATTTCATACGCCCTGTTCCTCCAGGTAAGAAAAATTTGCCGCATGAAAGCGTTCAGCATTTCGGCCACCTCCGGGATTGTCTTTCCGTAGGAATAAAACTGGAGCGTTATCAGGTCGTTCAAAGATGGGAAGTCCAGTACGCCGTTTATCCGGGACTGTGCCAGTTCCTTGTTTTTTGCCTTGCTCACCATCGCGTTGTAGATAAGGAAATCCTTGGGTTCCCCCCAATAGGTGTTACGGATGGTAAAGACAGGGCCGTAACGTATGACCCTCAGGTAGTCCATGAGCAGGTTGACGCAATCCAACTGCCGGTTTATCGGCCAGAATGTCACGAGGTCATAAGGGACGGACTGGTCTTGAAGCGCCAGCGAAAAATTCTCCCCGTTTACCTCAATGCCACGGCTGCTTCTCGCCGCGCTGTTGACGACGAATATTGTGTTCTCGTTCTTTTCCAGAAGCTCGAATAACGTTATCCAGCCGGTTTCCCGCTCATCGAGAACGAGGGGAGTGACCGGAATTTTCCCGTTGTATATCCTGCCCACGTCCGGGTTGCTTTCGTCCGTTTCTACGAGGTGGATTGTCTTTTTCTCGCCGTAGCGGTCGATGAGGAACTGAATCAGCACCGTTGTGATGATACTTTTGCCCACGCCGCCTTTGGAGCCGCCAATGTAGTAAATCGTGTCTTTCATCTGTCATACCTTCTTTCACGGAATTTTTAGTTGATGTCCGGCAGGTCGTCCGGGTCTATAGGAGTGATGTTGAACGTGTTGTCCGGGTTTATCTGAAGCCTGCCCCTGCTATTCTCCGGCTTCACCGGAGTAAATGGAAATTCCGGTTTCTGCTTCACGCTTGCTTCCGAAACGTCGCGCCTTGGAATGTTTTCTCCGGCCTTCACCTCTTTTTTAGCTGTGCCATTGACGTTTACCTCCTTCGATATTGCCCGCTGCCGTCGTGCGGCTTCTCTGCGAAAAGCCCGGCGGAAGCTGCGCGGGTCGGATTTTTCCGGCAGCGCGCCTTTCTTTTCCAGAAACTTACAAATCGTCGTCAAGGTAAATCCTTCGCCCTTCAGTTTCTCTATTTCGCTGAAATAGCCGTAAATCATCTGGGCGTAGAAAAATTCCCCACCGCGTTTACCGGGCGTTTCCGTTGCCCTGATGTCCTCCAAAAGACGCACTTTTTCACCTCGTTTCCTGAAACGGCCTCTTTATGACCTCTTTAGAGCCTTTTATTGACCCCCTTGCCCCCTTTCGCGCTCCTTTTTGCCCTCTTAACGGCTCCATGACCACAAATTGGTCTTTTTGCGGCCCCTTCCGGCCTCTTTATGTCCCCTCATGACTCCTTCTCGGCTCCCAAGGCTGTGTTGAAGGGAGGACAGGCAGGGAATTAGCCGACAAAAACTCTTCGAGTGTTTTGCGTCTAATTCCAGAACCTCTAATCGGCGCGTTGCTTCTTTCAGAGGTTTGCCTGCTCCTACGCGGAGAGCGCAAAGTAAAAGATAAAAATTCATCTACTCCACCCCATGCTTTTTCTTTCGTGCCTGTCGGAAAACCCCATACTTCCGCGCGTCGCGTCTATCTCCTTCCTCAATTCCGGGTTGGCGATTTTGAAGTTGTGTTTCACCGCCAGGCTTACGCAAAGCCGTTTGTACTCTTCCGAGCCGCTGACCTGTATACTTCCCCATTTCTGACTTGCCAGTTGAAGCGCCGCGAGAATACTTGCCTCGTCGAATTTGTCCGATACCACAATCCTTTTACCGTAGTCGATGAAGTCAGCGGTGCTTTTGCCGCTTTTGCAATACATCACACCGCCGCGCTTCCCGCCGAAAGCCGGAGAATAATCCCGAAGGTCGAAACTCTTTCCCGGCGTGTAGTTTTCGTTAATTTCTGCGGAGAAAAGCACGATTTGGCCGGGATAGCGGTATAAAGCTAAAAGCTCTTTATCGTCATTCAGGGAAAGCCACTTCTTGAAGCCCGGAAATTGATGAGGGAAGCGTTTTTTCAAATTTTCGCGTTCTTCCCTGTGCCGGTCAAAAAGACCAAGTTTTTCATTCTGATGTTTTGCGGCCATTACGCTGCGGCGTTGGTTGAGTTCCGCGCCCCTGCCCTTCCATGACACACGAAAAAGGGAGGAGCGTTCCTCGTGTTGATTTTTGACCAGGGATTTCCGTTCGTCAGCCTGTCGCTTTCTCAGTTCGGAGAAAGATTTCTTTTTCGCCGCAAGGTATTCGACTTTTGCCTTTTGATAGTCTTTCCACGAACGTTTGACCCTCGGTATAGCCTCCACGCGCTCAATGGCTTCCGGCCGCGAAACATGAGGAAAGACGGAAATGCCTGGCTCTCGGTATTCACCCAACCGTTTTTCAAGTTTGGATAGGCTGATATCACGTCCGGCCTGCGAGGCTTTGATAACTGTTTCCCCAATATGAAGAATCGCGCCGCTGCCTTTCCGCTCGAACTTGATACCCTGCTCGGCCAGCTTTTGATGAAGCTCTCCCCAAGTCTTTGCCTCTCGGATAATCGGCGCGGCTGTTTCCTGTCCGATTCGCTCCGCGCTCTTTTCTCCCGTGTGTGCCTCGATATCGCGGGCCGTCTGAGATAGCTTTGCCTTTTTGCCGTATTCACGGGGCTTTTCCAATATTTCCCCGTCATCCGTCACGACATAGCGCCCGGTTCTCTCGATTTCCCATCCCTGAGCCAATTCAATCTTCCGCGCCGCTTTTTCGAGCGCCTTTTTCGTCCAGCCATGAGCGGGGTCGCGAGCTTTGTACGTTTCCGGGTCGATACGGTTCACGCAAATATGCAAATGCAGGTTTTCCGTGTTTCGGTGCAGGGCGTAGTGCGTCAGGCAGCCTTCCAGACCAAGCTCTTTCAGCACAATCTCTACGGCCTCGTCCGTCTGTTCCCTTGTGGGAATCTCGTTTTCCCGCCAGGAGAGTATGCAGTTGAAAACAGGATCGGCGGAACGGGTATTTTCGAGTGCCAGCGCCTCCATCTCCGCTATCGCCGCCTCCGGCGCGAAGATGTTGAGGGTGTTCACATACTCCACTTTGTCCGTTTCTTTTTTTGAGAGGGCGAGGTTATAGTTCACCGAGTCCCGGAAACTCCCTGTCCCGTATTTGCGCGGAATGATTTTCCCGATCACCATCGTCAAGTCACACATCCTCCCGCTTTCGGCCGATACGAACGGCGGCCGCTTGAAGCTCGTCCAGCAGCGCGGAAGTCTTATGCCGGTAAAGGCCGTTGGTTTCGTTGAAAAGATGTTTTATCAAGCCTCCGAGCCGACGCAGTTCGGAGAGCATTTTCAAATCTGTCACGGCGGCGACGCGTTTTTCCAGCGCCCTGCGGCGAACCAGCTCGGAGATGTTCAGGCCGGAAATTTCCGCTTGATTCAAGAGTTCTTCCAGCTCGCCGGGACGGAAGCGCACGGTCAGGCGTTCGGCTTTTTTATCTGCGTCATTCAGCTTTGGTCTTGCCATTTCGCTCACACCGTCCTCCCTGTCAGATACTCCGAGAACAGCGCCTTGCGTTTCCGATCCCGCTCGACACGTTCAGCCCGGCCGGTGAAGGTGAGGCTTGGGAAGCAGGGGAAAATCTCGAAAGATACTCCGCTCTGTCCTGCCCGGTTTTTCCTCAGCGTGGCGATAAGGCGGGGATTGCCGCCGTTTCCCAAAGGTTCATCCTTCATCAGTTCAAGCTCGTAATCGACAAGCTGCTCCAGGCTCGACCCGCCTATTCCATGCCCGCCGGTTCCGCCCTGAAAAGCGTCACGCTTGCTTTCCCGTGACATCTGCGACAGGAGGATGAAGGTGATACCCCATGTTTTACGCCAGTTACGAACAGCCCTGGTTACTTCCCGCGCCGTATCCAGTTCATTTTTGTGCCCGTCCACGAGGGTTACATAGTCGATGGCTACGAGATCGGCTCCGCTCACCAAGATGGCTGCCTGCATCTTTCCTAGACCAAGCGGGCCGCCCATGACGGACAAATTCTCATCCTGCTCCTCCAAAAGCTCACGTGCCCGCCGGTATTCTTCGGTGTCGTATTTGATATGCTCTTTGGCCCGTTCCCTTCCGCAGTCCATAATCCGCATAAAGCGCCGTAATTCAATCGTTTCCGGCGGCATATCCAGAGAGAAGAACAGGGCTTGTCCGCCTTGCTTGGCGTAATTACAGAGAATATGAAGCAGCAGGCTCGTTTTTAACCCGCCTTCGCCGCCGACGATATGGAGCACTTCTCCCGCTGTTATTCCCCCCGGTATGAGGGCGTCGAGTTCGTCAATTCCGAACGTAACCGGAGTAAGGTTATGACGGTTCCTGAGCGCCTGTTCCAATTCCGTTCGATGACGCGCTCCCTTTGCTTCGTCCTTGAATTGTTTTGCGCTCTCCGGGCGTTTGGACAGGAGCTTTCCCCGGCTTATAGCTCGTCTGATTTTTGGCGGTGAAAGTAATCCGCGCGCTGAGTAGAGCAATATCCGTGACGCTTCTTCCGGGGTTTTATGCTCCTCTTGAAGAAGGTGGGAATATTGAATCTCTATCAGGTGTGACCGCATATCCTCGCTCTCCATAGCGGCGATCATCTCGCGTAGGCTCAGCCGTTGGGAGCGTTTTGTTTGCTGCGTATTTCCCACTCCATTTCCGCCTGCCAGTCCAGCAAATTTTCGAGGCGGTTTCCAATGCCGCCGTAGTTCTCCATGACACACGAAGAAAGGTGGTCAGACATCGGCGAAGCCCTCCCTGACGAGCCAGTTGTGGAGATAAGGAATGTATTGCTCTTGTCCGCGGGAGATTAGCTTTTCGGCTTCCTGCTCGAATATGGCGAACTGTTTGCTCATCGTTTCCAATCGTTGCATGACCCGCTCGGGGGATAGTTCGGCGGGGAATAGCGCCATGAATGTTTTCTTTGCCTTTCCTCTGGCGCTCTTGCGCGGATAGGACTCCCAAAGCTCGTTAAAATGCCTTTCCACATTGGCCGTGTGTTCAGTGGTGGAATTTTCGCCCTCGGACTCTTTTTCCCCTGTGTCATTGAGTTGAGTTTCCGTAGTGATAGTGACATGAGTGACAGGAACCGGAACAGCAGTGACCGAACCGGTGTGTGTGGGGGAGCTATCCCCCACACAGTATGGTTCATTGGTTATAGTTCTATGGGTATAGTTTCCAGCTCTGTCAGAGCCGACCTCCTGAACTGAAAGAACTGACCTCCCGTACTTCAAAGAACCGACCTCGGATACGCAAGAGCCTTCCCCGGTTCTTTCGGAACCGTCACTTCCGCTACGAAAGGACAACATGTAAAGAGTGCTGTCAAATTCTTTCGTTCCAGGCTTGCACCGCTGCCGCCTGTTGATGTATCCGGCGCTTTCCAGGCGTGAGAGAGCGCGTTTGACCGTCGCCGATGATACGCTGCCCCGTTCCGCGATAGTCGGTATACTCGGCCACGCCTTTCCATCGCTGTCCGCGAAGCTGTCGAGCGTCCCGTAGACCACCATATCCAACGGCTTCAATCTGCTGTCGCCCAGTATTTCTTCAGGAATCAGCATGAATTTACCCTTCATGCGCGGCGCTCCTGTATGACCTGCTGGGGAACAAGCCCTTCGACCCAGGCGTTTATGTCAACAAAGCGGTAATAAACGCTGTCATCAATGCGAACAAAGGGCGGCGCTGGAGTCTTACGCTTCCGTGTACCTTCGCATCGGGATTTGCGAAGATAAGAAACGGAAACGCCAAGTAGTTCAGCGACCTCTTTCTCCTTGAGCAGTAATGGAGCTTTGCCCGCGTCAAGATTGGGCGCTTTATTGGCGATACGCTTCGCTATCGTCATGACAACACCCCCTTCGTGAGGCATTGGCGGCAAAGCAAGCGCCAACAGCCGGGGATGTAGCTCAAACGCCACGGAAACAGGAAACTATCTGGTTTTCGATAAAAGTTTGGGAGTGGTGTTACAGGATGTGGTAGTATAGGCCCAGGTGGATCTCCTGAGTCTGATTCGGAACCTCCGCCGGAGTCGTCGCCTCCCGAAGCACGGGCAAAAGACGGCCTGGACGCGCGGCGATACGCACGGGCGTGATTACGGACGTGCCCACGGCGAAATATTTTGACGCGGAAACCTGTGTTTTTAGCTTGCCGGAATTTGGATCTCAAAATAGCATCCGGCAGACGCATACCGCTGGCAAGCCCAAGCGTCATTAACCCTGCCGTTCCTACCCAAATCCCTAAAAATGGACTTATCAAAAATAACACCACAGCTACGCCCATCTCGACTAAGCCCATCGACTTGATGTCTTTCGCCAACTCTCGCAACCGCTTTGCGTAGAAAATTAGAAAACTGAAACTTCGCAAAAAAACTCACCTCTCTTTCTTGCCGCCCTATAGTATAATGGGTGGCGTTTCAATGAAAATCCCTTTGCCGCGAACCTTGAACCGCGTCTGCCTTAATCGTTAAGCCGGTTCACCCCCATATTTACCTTGGTTGCGATGTTCACCCTCTTTCGATTTCAGATATTTTCCAGGATTTTACACGTTTTTTTGCTGATGTCAAGAGGCAAAATCAGTCATGGCAATGGGTTAACTATGGACAATTATAGAACGCTATCGACAAATATGGAACAAGGGGAACAAGGAAGAAAAAACCATTGAGGAATATAAGCCAGCAGAATTGAGTAAAAGCAAGCATAAAGGAGCTGGAGTGTGAGGTGTTTTGCAGAGAATCTTTGCTACGTAAGGCTTTTCTTTCTCTGGAACAAGGACGGAACAAGGAAAAAGAAAAGGACTCAGGCTAATCCCCCTGAGCCCTTGCTATCACTGGAGCCGACTCGCGGACTTGAACCGCGGACCCCATCCTTACCATGGATGTGCTCTACCTGCTGAGCTAAGTCGGCTGAAAAACTATTTTAACTTAAACGCCAATATTCTATATGCGAGCAGCCCCGTTTGTCAACTTAGCCTATGGGGTTCCACTTTCCTCGCCCTGTCTGGCGAGGTCGGCGTCGGTGGGCCTTTCCAGTTGATAAATCATGGACTCCGTCACGCTTTGCTCCGAAAAATTGTCTCGCAGCGTAAGCTCTATCAGGTAGTCGCCGGGAGTCCAGTCCTCGTCAAATGGAAAACCAAAAGCCAAAAACGCGATCGGCAGCTTTGAGCGCATCGTTGTCTTCAGCGTGTGGAAATTGTTCTCCGAGACTATAACCCTTCTCCGCTGCGGCATCTTTATCTCGATGTCAACCGCCAGATCCAAATCAAATTCATCTTCGGAGTCAGGCCTGACAGGATGCAGGGTGAATCCCGTCGTCTCCAGGTATATCATGCACGTGTCGCCTATGGCGAACCTCGCCCCCTGCTTAGGGGTATACTGACTCAACCCGGTTACGTTGTCTACAAACGACAGCGTAAGAATACTCAGAGCGGGCGAGTTGGCGGTCGCTGCGAAGACAGGCGCACCGCGCGGGATAACCAGCGAAAAAAGCGCGAAGAAAAGCAAACTCCTCAAAATATGTTTTTTCATGAATAAATCCTCCTTAAATCAACTTCTTAAAAAACATATCTCATTATACAATAGAAAAAACGGCAAGGCATGATGTAATATTAAGAGCATGCTAAGTTGTACGTTTCAAAAATTTTTGAATGTCGTGGAGAGCAAAGTGATGGCTGAAAAAAATTCGTTGTTCACAAACGGCGCGACGTGGTTGCGGTCGGATTTTCATTTGCACACGAGAGAAGACGAAAAATTTTCGTTTGAAGGAGATGACGACTCTTATGTAAAAACTTATGTAGACGCGCTCGAAAACGCGAACATACGCATCGGGGTCATCGCCAACCACAATAAATTCCACGCGAAGGAGTTCAGCGAGCTTTACGAGGAAGCGAAAAAACGGGACATCTTATTGCTCCCTGGCGTGGAATTGGCTGTCGCGGACGGCAAGGGAGACGTACACCTGCTGATCGTGTTCTCTCCGGAATGGGTAGCGGCGGACTTCGACTACATCAACCCCTTTCTTACAAGGGGCTTTCAAGCTGGGGGGCAGGAAAAAAGTGAAGGCGGGGAGGACGTATTTCCTTTTAATGTCATAGATACGATAGACCGCCTTAAAGAATTGAAGAAGGATTTTTTCGTTATATGCGCGCATGTTGAAGACGATAAGGGGCTTTTCGTGGAAGTTGGCGGAGGCAGGATGGAATCGCTCGGCCAGAGCGGCGTTTTCAGGGAAAAGGTTCTCGGCTTTCAGAAGGTCAGAACCGAGGACGAACCGAAAAAGCCGTGCCGTAAAATGGTGAAGGAGTGGCTGAAATGGGCCTATCCGGCGGAAGTCGAAGGCTCAAATCCCCGTAATTGCGGCGAAATAGGGGAGGAAAACAGCTACAGCTACTTGAAAGTTGGCGAACTTTCGTTCGACGCCGTCAAATTCGCCCTGCACGACTTCAAAAACCGTGTGACGAACGTGATGAAAGAGTACAGGCACTCCTACATCGAGAGCATAAGTTTTGAGGGAGGAACCCTTTCCGGAAAAACGATCCGTTTTTCGCCGGAACTGAACACCCTCATAGGTATCAGGGGCAGCGGCAAGTCGTCGATACTGGAGGCGCTGCGTTACGCCCTCGACATTCCGTTCGACGAAGACACGAACGACAGGAGATACAGGGAAGACCTCGTTGATTTCACCATAGGAAGCGGAGGCAAAGTCGTGGTTCACGCCGTCAACGCCGACGGACGGCATTACGAGATACGGCGTATCCTGCGGGAGCCGCGTTCGACCTTATATTCTGACGGCGTTCCGCAAGACGGCGTCTTGATACGGGAAACAGCTCTGTGCGACCCCATTTACCTCGGGCAAAAAGACCTCTGCGGAAACGGGGAAAATTTTGAAAACGCCATCGTCGAAAAGCTTATCGGAGTTAAACTCGGCGATGTCAAGGCGAGGATATCCAAACAAAACAAAAAAATTGAGAGGCTTATCGACGCGCTGCAAAAGATAGAAAGCACGGAGGAGCGCCTTGAGGAGCAGATCGCGATCAAGTTGGACACGGAACAAAAGCTCGAACCCTATAGAAATTACGGGGTCGAGGATAGGCTGCGGAAACGGCTGAATTTCGACGCCGATGCCGGCGCGATGAAAAAAGGGGTGGAACTGGTCAGCGGATTCGCGGTGCGCGTAAAGGAACTTCTGTCCGAATACGGGGAGGAAATTCGTGACTTGGCCGCCTACGAGTCGGACTTCAACAAAGACCTGTTTGAAAATTATTTTGCCGCGTACTCTATGGTAGTCAACCGCCTGGATAGCATGACCGAGGCGGCCGCGCAGGCGGACGCGATCAGGAATGGGCTTTCGTCGCATTTGTCGCGGCTCGAAAACGCCAGGCACGACCTCTCCGACGAGTTTGCCTGTACGGAACGGCAACTGGCGGCAGACATGAAAAACGACGAAACGCCGGATATAAGCGCTGAAGAGTTTTTGAGCCTGCACGAAAAACTATTGGCTGCTGAACAGTTGATTCGTTCTCTGGCGAAGCGGAGCGAGGGGAGAAACGCCGTTGAAGAAGCCCTGGCCGCAGAGCTGGACGTGTTGAACGAACTGCATCGGGAAGAGTTCGCTATGGTCAAAAATGAACTCGACCGCCTTAACGACGACAGCTCTCCAATTTGGATAGAGTCGTCGTATAAAAATGACAAAACAGCGTTCTTCGGCTTCATGAAGGAGATATTCAGAGGCGGCAAAATACGGGAGGCCAATCTCAGAAAGTTAGTCTGGGAATACGAAGACTGCGCGGACATATACAAAAACATCGATACCGCAAAGAAGTTTTTGGGGCATGGAACAGGAGCGTTCATCGACATTTGGGATGCCAGCCTGAAGGAGCTTTTGACGTATCAGACCCCGAACAAGGTCACGATAAAGCACAAAGGCAAGGAACTCATTCGATATTCTCTAGGGCAGAGAGCGTCGGCATTGCTCCTGTTCATACTGGGGCAGAAGAAAAACGACGTCGTCATCATAGATCAGCCCGAGGACGATCTGGACAACCAGACGATATACGAGGACGTCATTCGGCTCATCATTGAAAAGAAAACGGAGACGCAGTTCATCTTCGCGACTCACAACCCCAACATCCCCGTCCTCGGCGACGCGGAGCAGGTTCACGCGTGCTCGTTCGCGGACGGCTCGGTTGACGTCAAAAGCGGCGGAATAGACGATCAAGAACAGCAAAAGAACATCGTGGACATCATGGAGGGCGGGGTGGAGGCTTTTAACAGCCGCACGAAAATTTACACGACCTGGAAACCCCTGCGCTCCAAGTCTAAGTAGCCTAAATAGAGCCAAGTAGCATGGAATACAAAAACTTCGGCGAGATAGTGAAAAAAGTGAAAAACGAGCGGGGCGTTCCGCTCCGGCGCGGCATAGTGGCGGGCGCGGAGGATGAGCATGTGCTGGACGCCGTTTTTGAGGCCAGGGCAAGAGGAATAGCGTTTCCTGTGCTGGCCGGCGACGAGGAACTCGTATCGTCCATTGTTAAGTCTCTGGGGCACGGTTTGGACGAGTGTGAGATTGTGCCCGTACCGGGTGGGGAAAACCCGGCGCAGCGCGCCGTGGAAGTCATAGCGTCCGGCGGCGCGGATTTCCTTATAAAAGGAAAGCTCGAAACCAGGGATCTGCTGAAGCCCGTCGTAGACCGAAAAAACAACCTGCGCCTGGATAGGCAGAATGTGAAGGGATTGATGTCACATTTAGCGTTTTTCCAGATTCCGGGAGAACGTAAACTTATCTCCATAACGGATGGCGGTATGGTTTTATACCCCGACCGGGAAATGAAAAAGAGCATAATATTCAACGCTGTGGAAACGCTTGGAAAGATGGGTTATGAAAATCCCAAGGTCGCTGTGCTTTGCGCCGTGGAGAAGTTCAACGAAAAGATGCGGGAAACCGTGGACGCGCTGGGGCTGGCCGAGGCGAACCGCCGGGGAGAGATACCCGGTTGCGTGGTGGAAGGTCCCATTTCCTACGACGTGGCGATGAGGGGCGAGATAGCGGAACTCAAGGGTTACGGCAGCCCTAACTGCGGTAATTTTGACGTGCTGGTGGTTCCGGACATTACGGCGGGGAATTTGCTGGGCAAAGCCCTCATCATAAACGCGGGCGCGAAAATGGCCGGCATAGTTGTGGGCGCTAATATCCCAATTGTAGTGACGTCACGCGGCGCCGGCGCGGAGGAAAAATTCAACTCGATAGCTTTGTGCGCCGTCGCGTCGTGACGTGATGTTGCTGAACGAGGAGGCATTGGTTGCTATGGGCGTCAGTCGTGATGTGTTTTCTTTAATAAATGCTTCGCCTGAAGCGATATTGATCGTTGACCGGAAAAGGGGGAAATTCTCGGGCGCCAATACGGCTTTCTCTGAACTTATGGGGTTTGCCAACGACGATTTTTTAGGGACACAAATGTTTGACCTGCCCTTTAGAAGCAGGGACACGATGCGGAGGCTGTTCCGTCTGTTCTTCATGATATCCCAGGGCGCCGGGCGCGTAGGGACTTACACGTTTAACGAAACCCGCCCCGACGGCACGGTGGTTAAGGTGTCGGCCTCCGCCCGCGTAGCCGGGCTTGGCGATAAGGAATACGTGATATTCAACTTCAGGCAGGAACAGCCCGCGGAAACCCCGCCATGGGACGCGGATTCCTGGGAATCTTACCTGAAGCTGGCCTACGGGCCTTATATGGAATTTCGCCCCGCAGCCCCCATTCATGTCATTGACGACCCTGAAAGCCGTGTGGATTTTCTGCGGATGCTGGGTGATAACCTGCGTGTCAAATTTTTCAACAGAGCCGCAAACAGATTCTATTATGAAGATCAGGGAACCTTGGAGGGACGGACTTTCCTTTCCTTATTCGATAAAGAAAGCGACGCCATAGGTTTTTTGGACATGCTTTCCGTGGTGGGACGCATGAAGGCCGAGGCGGCCGTAAGCACAAACAAGGCTATAGGCGTACAAATGGAAATGGACTGCACGATCAAGTTCGACGAAAATGGCGACGTGGCTGCCCTCTACTGCGGGCAGCGGGATTTGTCGGAGGCGCAGCGCTACAGAAACATCATAGGGGGGAGCAAATTTGAATTGGAATTCATGCTCCAACAGCCGTTTGTCGGTTTTGCCTTTTTGATCCCCAACCAACCGCTGGAATGTCCGTCAAACGAAGACATAGACTCAAAACTGGACGAGATGTTGGACCAGATTACCGTAATCAGGGGCAATGATGCGATGGTAAATATTTATAACCTGGACAAATCCAAATTTTTCATGAAGCCCATGCGGGAACTTTTTTATGACGCCGTAGTGGCGCGCAAGGTGTTGAAAGAGCTTTTTGTCGCGCGCGAGTCCTCCTCGGGAAGGTACAACGCAGCCGGGGGTGAGGACGGCTTCGAACGCGTTTCAATTTACCGGGGCACGTTTGACAAGGCCGGCCGCCTGACGGGGGTGTTCGTCGCCACGTCCAGACATAGCTACGGTTTTCACCCACACTATTCCAGCATAGCGCCCCTTTCCCCTCAACCCGTGAACAGCGGTGACAGCGCTTGAGCGGCTTTACTTCCCAGTTCCAAAGGTTGGAGGTCTTCTTCTTTTTTTATTTCTATTGTATCGACGTCAAGCGATTCGCGCAAAACTTGAACCCAGTCTTGTCCGTCGCCGATTGTTAGAAAACGCGCCAGAAAATTACCGAACAAGGCGCGTTGTTCTCGTTGCAGCCAGAACTGCAGAGAGTCTCCAATGTTGTTTGGATTCATACGGGTTTCCGCAAGCTCGCTGTGGGAGGCCGCTAAAACGGAAGACAGCGCCTCCAATCTTGCGTTGTCCTCCGGAGACAGCGAAAAATAATCTCTCAGCGTGTCCCTCATGGTTCCCAGCGTATGGGGATCCGGCAGCCCGGTCAGGGCGCAGGCGTATTCCAGCGTGAACGCGGCGGCGCTGTAATCCTGAGATAAACGCTCGCCGGGCGGGAAAGGCGTCAGGGACACGGGTTCGTTCCAGCGGTACTCTTTTCCCGCTATTCCCATGTCGGGAAGAATCAGAAAACCCTCGACTCTCGCAGCCTCGGATATTTTTTTGCGATCCGCCGCCTCGACCTTTTTGACGCCTTCCTGCCTGTCGATTCCCATCAGGTCCGCCAGAGCCCCCAAATTTGTAATGACCGGCTCTGCAAAAATTTCTTCGTCGTCTGAAAGCCCTTGGACGCGCCTTACAAAAGAATCCCAATCCGGACGGGCCTCCAGCTCGTCCAAGGCGCTGAGCGGCTCGGCTTCAGGAGGAAAGGCTTCTTTAAGAAATTCCTTCCATACGGCTATAAGAGGCGCGAAATTTTCCGTATCCTTGAAGAAATCCGGCAGTTCCAAAACCCCGCCGGTCGCTTTTTTATCGCCCTGCAATGTTGGGTTGGTGGGCGCGTAGGCCACGAAAGAGGAAGTTTTGGGTTTTAGTAAAACGAGACCGCCATCGCATTTCGACTTGTACTTCACCGAAAATCGACTTACCAGATCGTCCGAATGTAAAAACGGCTGAGGCTGGATAATTCCATGTTCTTCCGCCAGAGGCGACGCGCGCATGACGGTGAAGGCCACCACGGAAGGGAGTGGAAGGCGCGCGTCCGAGTAGGGGCGCAAAAGCATGTTCAATATATCCCTCGGCACGTTCGGCAGAGAACGGCTGAAGGCCAGAAGCTCCTCCTCCGGCAGCCACATCTTGGCCGCCAGCCATACTATGAAATTTATCATTCCCTGCTTCAGTGATTCCCAGCGCAGAAGGGGCAAAAGGCGGAAGGATTCGCCTATACAGATTCCCATGTCAAGGCGGTCGGACAAGACGCGCCGTTCAAGCCCGAAAAGCCACACAAGCGGATAACAGGCGTGAGGGGGCGGCTGAATTCTTCCTTCCGCCAGCCATCGCAGGTAAACGCCTCTTTGAAGGGGCGTCATTTCACCGTAAGACGCGGCGCCCTCGGATGGAAATTCGTTTTCTCCGCCGGGGTATTCCACCGGGAGCCTGATGTCTATGCAGGAAGGCTCGGGCGTGCTGCTCGGCCCGTCTGACCAGTACGCGACAGGCCCTCTTACCGTCAGATCCCCTATCTGTATGGCGCCGGATTTTCCGCTCCAGCGCAGCAGCGTGGTTTCAGGCTTAGGTTTGCTGGTTTCGTCCACCGTGTTTCCGTAAGCGTATGGAGAATCGCCCGCCGCCGACTGCTGGGCCAGCGAAGTGTAAGTGGCGCTGTTCAGCGTATTGGGGGAAGACAGTGGCTCCGCGGCCAATATGGGCTTGAGAGGTACGATTTCCTCCTCCGGGCCGAATTCCGCTTCGGCCGCAGCCTTCGCCGGAGGAGGAGCCGGCAGCGGCGTTCCGGGCGCGTCTGCCGGCAACGACAGCACGTCGACGATATCCATGCCTCCGGCTTCCGCGTTAATAATTTGAATGTCGGTTTCCGCCGCCGCGTCCTGTTCCGATTCCATCCCATCGGCCTGATCCTGCGGACGCCGCGAGCGCTGCTTGATGATCGCCCCCACGGCCACGGCCAGCACGATACCTATAACGATATAGACCAAGCTCAGGCCCCCAGTTGAAGAAGTAGGTACACTATTGAAATTTAATCACGTTATTTTCGTTCTGTCCAATCTCAAAAAGAACGCGTCCTCGGGAAGGGAGTTTTTTCTATATTGTGTTATCCTTTAATATATCAGGATAAGTCATAAAGTAGGGAGCGGGCATGAAAACAAAGACTTTTATTTTCGCGCGTACAGCTTTTGTTTGTGTTTTTTTCTCCTGTTTTTTCTTTTTTCATCACGCATTCGCGGCGGAGTTGCCGCGCGCTCAGCTTGACGAATCCGAACGGCACTTTACGGAGGGCTACAGGCATTTTCTGGCGAGGAATTACTGGAGCGCGCTGGATTTCCTGGACCGCGCCCTGAGGGCGAACACGTACCTGATTGATCATTACCTCATGAAAGCGCTTGTTATGAACCGGACAGGGGATTACGGCGCGGGGCGCGAGTCCCTTGAACATTATCTCGAAGTCAGGCCGATGGACGCGATGGTTCCCAGAGTTCTCTCCTACGCCATATCCCAGCAGCGTGTCCTGCAAAGGATTCTGAGCCCGTCAGCCGTTTCTGTGCCGTGGCGGTTTACCAAGGTGGACATGCAAAACGAGTTGGACCTTGGCTACATGAGACCCTTCAGCATAAAAGGGCTGGGAAAAGCCGGCATGTGGGGAAAAAGCCTGTACTTGGCCGATACCATAGGAGACCGCGTCATTTATCGAAGAAGGACGGCGCGAAGGATGGGGGTCTTGCACGTGAATCATCCGGTTGCCGTGCTTCCAATGGGCGACGATTCCTTTTACATAGTGTCGTCCGGTGGAGAGGTTCACTACTTCGGAGCGTTTTCCGACGGCCCCAATCAGTTGTCCACCGAGCTCAGGGGTGTTCTCGAAAACACGTCCGTCACCGACGCGGCCATGATATCCGAGACCGAATTTGTCGTCGCGGACTCGGTGGCGCGGGAGATCGCTTTTTATTCTCTGACGGCCATGCCGGGCGCGCCGGTTGACGGCACACCGCCCGCCGGTCAGACCGGGGCTTGGAGCCCCCCGGATGATGTAGAGGCTCTTTTTGAGCCGGTGGCGTCGTCTGCTTACGGTCAATGGCTGGCTGTGGCCGATCGGGGCGGCGGCAGGATTTTCTTCTTGAACCTCGGCAACAGGCGGGAGTTTTTTTCCGCGGAAATTTCCCGTCCCAGGGACGTGGCCTGGTCGACGCTGGGCGAACTTCTGGTAATCAATGAAGACGGGGACCTGTTCAAGGTAAGCGTTGATTTTCGCGATGGAAGAGCCGAGGCGGTCAATAAGCTGGAAAGCGGGCTTACTGATGGCTGGGCGCTTTTCGGCTCGCCCGACGGCGACGTGTACTGCATGGACATCTCGGGTTCCAGCCTTTGGAAAGCCGTTCCTATTCCCGACGCCGCTATGTCGGTATCGTTGGGTGTTATCTCCCTGGCGGCCCCTACGGTAACGCGGGATGAAAACAGGGAGAGTTTCCTTTTGGACGCAACTTTCATGTCACCCTTCAAAACTTACTCCAGAACGTCCGCCCTTGTGGCGCACGTTGTATGGAACAACAGGACGATTCCATCGGTTGCCTGGTGGGATGAAAGAAGGAACGACGCCGTCAGGCCGGATATTGTCCTTTTCAACCGCCCGGCGCCGCCCGGCGCCGTAAACCCGGCTATAAACAACGTGACTGTGGAAAACGGCGCCGGTATCAGGATAGCTCTGCCGTCCGTATGGAGTTTGCGCGGGGGCTCTTTGACGAATTTGATCATAGATTCGACCGTTGACATGACTCAGGAGGACTTGAACGTGGTGACGCTTTTCTGCCTGAAAAACGGAGTGGAACTGGACGTGTGGGCACGCTCCGTCCCGTCCGTGGAATTGGCCAGGGCCGCGGGTCTCACCGGCGGCAAGACGGTCTTTTCCCTTATCAACCAGCCGGACCTGTCTTTGCCCCGCCCCAATATGCGGGTACGTATACCGCTGCCGCAAGAGCTTTCATCCTCGGGATATCCCAGCAGATCCATGCTGTCCATGTTTCTTGACGTGGGGCTCATGCACGCGAGAGATTGGATTCCACTTTGGCCCGATATGCTCGATTAAGTTAAGGAGGGTAAAATGGAGGACGCTGGTTTTAACGAAGCTAAGGCGCGTTACGAAGACAAGGCGGATAAGGCGCTGCGGAAAAACGCCGAGCGCCGCGCCGAGTTTACTACCGGCGGAGGTATTCCTCTGGAGAGGCTTTACGACCCGGAATCCATAGCCGGACACGAATACGCCGGGCATATAGGCTTTCCCGGAGAGTATCCGTTTACCAGGGGCGTGCAGCCTACGATGTACCGCGGGCGTTTTTGGACTATGCGCCAGTATTCGGGTTTTGCCACGGCGGAGGAGTCCAACGCGCGTTACCGCTACCTGTTGGAACGCGGCACTACCGGGCTTTCCGTCGCGTTTGACCTGCCGACCCAGATCGGATACGACACGGATCACCCTATGGCAGCCGGTGAGTGCGGCAAGGTGGGAGTGGCCATCGACAGCCTGGCCGACATGGAGATACTGTTCGACCAAATTCCCCTGGACAAGGTTTCCACGTCAATGACGATCAACGCCCCCGCGGCGGTTCTGCTGGCTATGTACATCTGCGTCGGCGAAAAACAGGGCGTGAAAACCAGCGAGCTTTCCGGCACTATTCAAAACGACATCCTTAAAGAGTACATGGCGCGCGGAACTTACATCTTCCCGCCTCATCCATCAATGCGCCTCATCACGGATATTTTCGATTTCTGCGGACGGGAGATTCCCAGGTGGAACACCATATCGATATCCGGCTACCACATACGCGAAGCGGGAAGCACCGCCATCCAGGAGGTGGCGTTCACTCTGGCGGACGGTATAGCGTACGTGGAGGCCGCCCGCAAAAAGGGGCTTGATCCCGACGTGTTCGGTGAGCGGCTTTCTTTTTTCTTCAACGCCCACAACGATTTCCTGGAGGAGATCGCGAAGTACCGCGCCGCCCGGCGTCTTTGGGCCAGTATCATGAAAGAGCGGTTCGGGACGAAAAACCCCAAGGCCCAGATGCTGCGCTTCCACACCCAGACCGCCGGCTGCACCCTTACTGCCCAGCAGCCCGAAAACAACGTCATCCGCGTTACATTGCAGGCTTTGGCCGCGGTTCTGGGCGGCACGCAGTCCCTGCACACCAACAGCATGGACGAGGCTTTGGCTCTGCCTACCGAGAAAAGCGTTGAGACAGCTCTCCGCACTCAGCAGGTTATAGCGTATGAAAGCGGCGTCACCAACACCATTGACCCTTTGGCGGGCAGCTACGCCATTGAAAAACTTACCGACGAAATTGAAGCCGGGGCTATGGACTACATCGAGAAAATAGACAATATGGGCGGTATGCTGGCCGCCATCGAGAAGGGATACCCGCAAAAGCAGATTCAGGACGCCGCTTACGAGTACCAGAAAGCCGTTGAATCCAAGGACACGGTTGTGGTGGGCGTCAATCAATTTCAGACGAAGGAGTCCGATGCGGCCGCGCGAAAACTTTTACGCGTGGACGCGTCGGTCGAGGAGCGTCAGATCGGCAAGCTGAAAAAACTCCGCTCGGAACGCGGTAACGTGGCCGTTAAAGAAAGGCTGGAGAGCATACGCGAGGGCGCGCGCGACGAAAACGCCAACCTGATGCCGCTGATCCTGGACGCTGTGCGCGTATACGCCACGGAAGGCGAGATTTGCGGCGTACTGCGCGAAGAATTTGGCGAGTACGTGGAGAACATAGTTCTGTAAGGGGAGGGGAGGGGGCCATGTCCGAAAGTGGTAAAAAAATCCGCGTTGTCATCGCCAAGCCCGGGCTGGACGGCCATGACAGGGGGGCTAAGGTGATAGCGCGCGCGCTTCGGGACGCCGGAATGGAGGTTATATACACGGGCCTGCGCCAGACTCCTGAGCAGATAGTGACGACAGCCATTCAGGAGGACGCGGACGGCATAGGTATCAGTATTCTTTCCGGCGCTCATCAATTTTATTTTAAGCGTGTGATTGACCTGCTCAAGGAAAAAAACGCCTCCGACATTCTGGTTTTCGGCGGCGGTGTAATACCGGAGGACGACATTCCTGGTCTTCTGGAGATGGGGGCGGGGGCTATCTTCGGCCCGGGGGCCCCAACCTCCTCGGCGATAGAATGGCTCGAAAAAACCGTGGCGGCCAAAATCAATTAAGGGCTGCCTGTGCATAAGCTGACCGAAAGGGCTTTGTCCGGCGACATACGGGCGATGGCCCGGCTGATTTCAATGGCCGAAGACAGGGCCGACGGAATAGATTCTTTTATGAAGGAGCTTTACCCGTATATTGGCAGGACGTGGATTATTGGCGTGACCGGGAGCCCTGGAGCGGGTAAGAGCACGCTCGCCGACAAACTGATAGAGCATTTTCGCGAGCGCGGCGGCGTTAAGGTAGGGGTGCTTGCCATTGACCCTTCCAGCCCCTACACCGGAGGGGCCATATTGGCCGACCGGCTGCGTATGCAGCGTCACACGGCCGACGAGGGAGTTTATATGCGAAGCCTAGCCGCCCGCGGCTCACTGGGGGGATTGAGCCGGGGAACCCGCGAAGCGGCCTCGATTTTAGACGCGTGCGGGTTCGGTATCGTCATCATTGAAACCGTTGGGGTGGGACAGTCCGAAATTGACGTCATGCGGGTGGCGGATACAGTATGCGTGATTCTGGCGCCGGGGCTGGGAGACGACGTGCAGGCGATGAAGGCCGGGATAATGGAGATTGCCGATATTTTTGTCGTAAACAAGGCGGACAAACCGGGGGCGGATCGCGTGGTGAACGAGGTGCGCGCGATAAACAGGATATCCGCAGTCGTCAAAACGGTCGCTGAAACGGGGGATGGAGTGCCGGAGCTTGGCGCGGAACTCCGTTCACATTGGGAGCGCGTCCGGGAGGGCGAACCGGGAAAATTGCGCGAAGCGGCGCGGATGTGTTCCAAGATAGAAGAAATACTCGCCGAACGTATTTCCGAGTCGGCAAGACGCCTATGGGCAAAGCGGCAAAACGAAATTCTGCCGCTCGTTCTAAACCGACAACTCGACCCCTATTCCGCAGCCGATATTATTTTGTCCGACATTACTTTTTTTCTTAGAGGCTAGATAGTGTCGTCACAAGATATTAGCCCAAAGAGCAATACACCTGATCTGCACAGCGGTCCAAGATTTTCCACACTCTATCAGATATATCGTGACGACACTATCTAAAAATACGTTGTAACGAGGTGGTAAAATCCTCGTCTGGGTCTACGCTATGACGTTTTGTTTGTTTCTAAACAATGACGGTGACAAGAGCGTTCAAAATTATTACAATAAACTGAAAGAGAGGTTTGAAAGATGAAACCGGTGGTAGATATGAGAAGATGTTTTGCAAGCAAAGATGTTTGCACTGCAATAAAACTCTGCCCTTTTAACGCAATTACTTACATTGAGGTTGACGTTCCGATATTGGACAAAACGCTTAAATGTAACTGTGACGAGCGTGAAGCATTGGGATTAACCCCAATGTCAACAAAGCCCGGTGGCGGTTGCGACTGTGCGGGTGGTTGTGAAAGTAACGACCCGCTGTACGATTGTGGCGGCACTCCCTACGGCAGAATCATCATTGACTATGATAAGTGTACTCGGTGTGGTATCTGCGTAAAGGAATGTTGCGGCACGGCGATTGGTCTGTATCCCGAACACTTCACCGTTGACCCGATGCAAGGCAATCCAAAATGTGATTGCGTTGGTGGTTGCTGTTAGCAACACGCAAAAATCCCACCGTGTAATCGGTGGGATTAATTCAAGTTGTGAAAAACCGCTTGATAATGCGATGCTGTTTGCTTTTCCACCAAACCGATATTATAATTTCCCTGATCCCCGTAGCGGGTAAGACGATTACATCGACTGTTAATCGAATGGTGAAAACGGGCGGTGTTCCCGCCCGAATCGTCTCACGATATTCACGGGGGTCAATTTGTGGGCTTTTTGTCGACTTCATCCCAAAAATCTATCATTGCCTTGGCGAACTGTATTTCCTTTCCAGTCCATCCATACATGATATTTGTCCTGTAGCCGTATTCCGGGATGCTGACATTGTTGTACCCCGCCGTCTGGACGCAAAAGATATTTACTTTGGAATTGACCGTGTCGCGATATTTGGCGATCATTTTTGCCACGTCAATGTATCTGTCGCGTGTCGAAAAGCCTTGTTTGGAATATTCCGCGATACCGTCCGGTGTGCCATAAAGGCCGCCATGTCCGGCCTGCATGTCGGAGTATATAAAGATATTATCCCAATGCTCACGTTTACTGACAGCGTTGTCGAAAAAAATCCAAATGCCATTTTCGGTGGAAAGTCCCACATCTATGCCGCGTTTTTCGGAAATTGCCTGGCTCTGGCTCAGAATACCGCGCCTTTTCAATATCGGGGTCACGATCAGCGCGTCGCCGAACTTGCCCACGTAACCCTCGTCCGAGTTCGCCGCCGTTATCACGCTGCTGAGGTTGTCGATTTCGGCCACCGTGACCCTGCCGTACTCGGAATTGAAAGCTCCCCAGGCGGAGCCGGAATTGTCGGACAGGGACATGGTCTTCCCCCTGAGCCTCGGCAACTCTTCCGTGGCGATGTCCATGCACTCCTCCAATGTGTTCATTATCGTCGTTTTGTGGTGCGCCTGGGAATGCTCGACGGCTTTGAGCGCCGACCAGTACCGAAACGGAAATTGCCTGCCTTTCTTAACGCCGTCCTTCAGCCTGCTCATCAAGGCCGCGCAAAAAGAGGCGTCGTCCACCTCCTCAAAAATCCCCCTGAGATTACGAAGCAGCGCCATATGGGGAAGATTTATCCGTTCGGTTATCTCAAGCCAGGAACGCCCCTCGGAACGGAGCTTTTCCCAGGTTGCCGAGTTGTCCTGCACCGCGACAGCGCCCGTTTTCATGAGTTCGTCTATACCAGAACCTTTGGCGTGGCACACTCTGACCGTGTCTATAATGCCCAGTCCCGCGTTGCGGTATTTGAAAAGCTCGTATCTGGTACAACTGGAAAGTTTTTTTGCCCAGCTTCTTTTCAGAATGGCCGGTATGCGATTCTTGGATTTGTTTCGGAAAAGCCAATAGGCCAACTGTGCCGCCGGCTCGTCCGCGCGAGCCATGACAGACTGGTTCAGCCTGTCGAACTCCCCTTGATTTTTATCGGTAAATTCACGCCTGTTGGGGTGCGATGCCGCCTTCACCATGATAACTTGCGGATTGAGCCTCATCAGATAATCGTGCCTCAATACCTCCGCCCATCGAATGGTAGCCTCGTAATCAAAATCAAGAGCTTCATCGATCACGATCTCCATGATTTCCGACGTTTTCTTGCCCAAATATTCGTCACTCGTAATGGAATACGGGACAAACAAGGTGTTTACTTCAAAAATCGAGTCCCGCAAGGTTTTGGGAGAAAACTCCCCGTCTCTGTAGTAAGCCGGCTCACCGAAGATGGAGGACGCCGTTATCATTTTGAGCGTATCAATAGGATTGAGCTTATATGAAACACCGCCCATGAAGTTTGTGACTTTGCCTTTCATGTTCCTGATGAATTTTTTCATAACTTTAAGTATCCTCCTCCGGTTTCACCTGACGCAGGAAAAGCCTTGTATAATAATACTACAGGTATTGACGGTGACGATTGGATAACCGGAGGATAAACTTTCATGGAAAAACAGGAACACAAAACATCTCTGTTCGGCGGCACGGCAGTGGACAAGACCCACCCGCGAGTGGAACTCAGGGGGCGGCTCGACAGGCTGTGTGCGCTTGTGGTGGAGCTCCAAATACTGGCGGAGCGACAGGAACTGATGTCTTTGGTGGAAGAACTGGAGGAGGTAGGGGGTAAGCTGTACGACGTTCTTTCCTGCGAGGTAACCGGTAAAACGTGCGATGACCTGTTCCTTTGGGGAATGAACGGCGACGAAATACGTGAGCGTTCACACCATCCGGAGCGCTATTTCGCGACCGGGCATATAAGGCCTCACTACACTATGGGCGTTATTGCGGCAGGGCTCAATTCGTTGAGAACTCAGATCAGAGAAACGGAGCTTTCCGCGTGCCGCGCGTTCACCGCTGAGGACGGAAAAATTGACCGGGCTGATCTCATAAAAACGCTGAACCGTCTGAGCAGCGCCGTCTACATTTTGACATACAAATACCTGCCGGACGGGTATGACAAAACAGTACGGTTACCAAAGGCAAAAGAAACCCCAAATTAAGGTCTCCTGGCTAACTGCTGCGGTCTTTCGAGATACGCCATGGGATTCTGGTAAGCTCCATTGACAATGACCCCAAAGTGGAGATGGTGGCTTGTTGCGCGTCCTGTTCTGCCGGCATAGGCGATAACCTGCCCATTTTCAACGCTTTCACCCTTTTCCACGGCCAATCTTGAACAGTGGGCGTACAGGGTTTTCATTCCGTTCTTGTGGTCTAGTATCACGGTGTAACCATACCCCCTGAATGCCCTGGCTTCTACAACGACGCCGGACGCCGCGGCCTGTATGGGGGTACCATTTGGAACCGGTATGTCTATCCCATCGTGCCGGTTG
>WRKN01000007.1 GCA_009778055.1 Synergistaceae bacterium | reverse complement strand
GGAACCGCCGAGAGATCTCTGCCACTCAATAACCCCGTTTGCCGTCAGCTTTACTATCCAGTAATCGGAGCCTCCGTGATTTCCAGATACGTCTACATTGTTTGAGTCTGAATATCCGGCTACGATATATCCGCCGTCGGCGGTCTGTTGGATGGAAAAGGCTTGGTCATAGTTAGTACCGCCGAGAGATTTCTCCCACTCGATATCGCCGTTTACCGTCAGCTTTACTATCCAGTAGTCCCGTACTCCGTGATTTCCAGATACGTCGTTGTCAGTTGAGTATGAGAATCCGGCTACGATATACCCGCCGTCGGCGGTCTGTTGGATGGAAGAGGCACTATCCAAGCCGGAACCGCCGAGAGATTTCTCCCACTCGATATCGCCGTTTGCGTCCAGCTCGACTATCCAGTAATCGTAGCCTCCGTGATTTCCAGATACGTCGCCGTCAGTTGAGTTTGAGCTTCCGGCGACTATATACCCGCCGTCGGCGGTCTGTTGGATGGAAGAGGCACCTTCATAGCCAGAACCGCCGAGAGATCTCTGCCACTCGATATATGGCTCGGCGCTAAAACCAGGCGTTGTTATTTCTTCTATCACTTTCACCTCGAAAATATTGCTCTTCAATATCTGCGCCTCGCCCGGAGCGGCGGATATCTCTATTTTGTAGTTGCCCTCGAGCGTGACCTTTTGCCCGAACTGGTCGCGGCTCGTCAGTCCGCCGCGGATTACCGCCTCGGTGGTCAGTTTGTCCGACGCCCACAGCGCCGACGACGAACCGTCCAGCAGCCTTCTTTTGTTGAACTGCGTCGAGCCGGCTATACGGTCTATGCTGTTTTTAAGCTGGTCGATTTCGAGCTGTATGAAGGCGCGATCCTGCGAGGTCAGCGTGTCGTTGGCCGCCTGCACGGCCAGTTCGCGCATCCTGTGGAGCATGGAATGGACTTCCTGAAGCGCGCCCTCGGCGGTTTGAATCATGGAAATGCCGTCCTGGGCGTTGCGGGCCGCCTGGGCAAGCCCTCGAATCTGCGAGCGCATTTTCTCGGATATGCCCAGCCCGGCCGCGTCGTCCGCCGCCGAGTTTATCCGCAGCCCCGTCGAGAGTTTCCGAATGGCTTTTTCAAGCCCCGCCTGTGTTTCGCTGTACGCGTTGTACGCGAAAAGCGCCGGGATATTGTGGTTTACACGCACTATGCCGACCTCCTCGAAAGGTAACCATTCAAACCGAACGCCCCAAAAGTAAGAAATGGGGCGTTCAAAGTGACGTATAAAACGCGACAAACGCCTTTCTAATCCGGCATGGCGCTCATGTTTCGTTAACTGAGAAATTGGGTTGGTTTTTAACGAATTGTGTTATAATGCGGCTTGTATTGAATAATCGAACGCCCCATTTCTTACAATTGGGGCGTTTGGTTTATTTTTGGGGTAACTCAGGCGGAGTTTTGAAAAGCGGGAGGGGACGGGAACGGGAGTATCAAACCATACTACGTTATGCCTCAGCCTTCGAGTATTTCCCAATGACCGCCTTTATCCGGTCCTATACGACGTATCTTCTTTTCTAATTTGAGCAAGCGCAGGTTTTTCTCAACGCCGGCGATACTCAAGCCTATTGATTTAGCCAGTTCTGATGTTACGATAGTCGGTTTTTCTTGAAGAAGGGCTATGATTTTCTCCTTACTTTTCTCCTTACTTTTCTCCTTACTTTTCTCCTTACTTTTTTCCTTGGCGTCGCCGCCAATCTTGTTTTTGTTCGCGCTTGCCATGACTTCCTCGTTATATGGGACTTGAACGTACAGCGTGGTATCCGTGAATTCGAATATATTCCGGTTATAAACTTCGAGTATTCCCCGGATACCGAAGCCCAGGGATTCAACCAGATCCACGTCTTTGAAAATTTTCATCAGTTCGGGATTGCGAAGCACTGACACTCCTTTAAAGAAATCTTCCTTTGTAATTTCAGGGACAAGGCCGCCGTAAGAGCGGATGGCGAACCTGTTTTGAAACACCTCGCAAATAGGCAGCATTCCATAGGTGTAATCGTTATGGGCGAAGGCATTGATTATGACTTCGCGCAGGGATTTAGCGTCAACAAGCCTCTTGTCTATTCTGTGCGGCGCTCCTGTCAGCTTGGACAGGGTCATGTTCTCCACTTCAAAGCGGTCAAGGAGTTTTTGAAGGCCAGTCAACAAACAGCTTTCGCCATATTCAATGCTCTTTTCAACCAGTTCAAATCCGATGGAATCGTCGAATCGCGCGAAACGGATTGACAATTGATTTTTGTCGGCCATCAAATAGGCCAAGTAGTTGTATTTACCGTCTTCCGTCAGAAACCTCAAATTCCGCGCGAATGTATTTTCATTGAGTGTTTTGTTGTAACGGCGATAGTGTATGAACAATTCCCCAAAAGTGAGTTCTTGTTCTGGGGATTCAATGCTTGTAAGCGTTTTTCGCATAGATCGCCGTTGAAGCCTGTATATCATTTCCTGCGTCATAGGCTGGGCGGAACTGCCTATGCGTATAAACGCGCCTGACTCCGAAAGTCCCTTGCTCCTGATGTAATATGGCGGCTCTGTGCCTTTTTTCAACGACACTCTTACAACAGATTTCCCGCCCTTAATGTCAACGCTAATTGAAACGAGATGCAGAATGCTGGGGCTTATTCGTTGGACAAGCCTATCTTTGATTTGCAGTTGTAATTTGTCCGGGCTGGCAATCCCGACCACCGTTCCGTCGTCTTTTACTCCAATGTAAATTTCGCCACCCTCGGCGTTCAAAAAAGCGACGGCGTCTTTTTCCAGAGAATCGTTTATTTTTTCTTTGTACTCTATTGTGCCGTCCTCTAAATTGTTCATGGTCAACCCCTTCCGTTCGGTAAATCGTATTTTATTTTGCCGTAAATGGGAATACCCAATTTTATCGCACATGCGTTCATGTATAACGACAAGAGTTTTGTGAATGAAGATGAACATGCGCCCGTTGGGCGCTCCCCTCACAGAGGGGGGCCAGCAAAACCTCCCTCCGTGAGGGGGGTGGCGCGTAGCGCCGGAGGGAGTCGGGAACGGGAACAGGGAAAGGGATAATCCGACATATTCCCGCAGGCGTAGGCGCGGGCGTAAGCGCTTCCACTTCCTCCACAGGCGCGGGCAGGGCAGCTTCCTCGTAGAAAAATATCTCTCTTTTCGTCACCTTGCGGACTTTCGTTATAGGGTACGCCAGCAGGGGCGCGAGGGCGATGATAACGGCGTCGATGGACTCGAAAGAAGCGTCCGGGTTGATCCCCCTCATCGAGAAAGTCCTGTGCCTCTCGCGCCCGTCCGGGAAATGCCCTATGCACACCTGTATGGCAATCCGGCAGGTTACTTTTTCGTAATACGACATGGCAGCCTCCGTATAATTTATAATTCGTTCATATCATATTACATTATAAATAGATATGCAAGTTCTCCATGCAAAAAGCTGGCCGCGGAAAAAAACGGCCAGCTTTTGTATTTCCTTATTAAACGAGCGGCTCATAAGCCGGGTTCTGTGTTCAGGCGGTCATTTATTATGTGCGGAGCAGATTGATTTATTCAAGAGTAAGGACATTCTACCCAATTTTGCGCTACGTTGTGCGATAATGAGAGACAGTACTTTCACCTGATCGAAATACTGGGTCGGGTATGTTTGTCTTAAACTTGGGAACGCGGGTGATACGGGGATGTTCAAGTACCTTTCGGGAATCTTGGGGCTTGACGTGGGGATAGATTTGGGAACAGCCAATATTGTCGTGTACGTCAAAAACGAAGGGATTGTAATAAACGAGCCGTCCACTGTGGCTGTGCGCAAATTGCCGCGCGGGGGGGGGCTTGAAGTTATAGCGGTCGGGCGCGAGGCAAAGTCCATGTCGGGTAAAACTCCGGGCGGGGTGGAAGCCATATGGCCGCTTCGCGAGGGCGTCATTGCGAATTTCGAAATGACGGAGGAACTCATCAGATACTGCCTGCGCCGGGCGAACGGCGGCAGGTCTTTTATGTCGCATCCCCGCGTGGTTATATCCGTCCCCGCCGAGATAACGGAGGTTGAGCGCAAGGCCGTAATAGACGCCACGCTCGGCGCGGGCGCCAGCGAAGCCTACGTCGTAGACGAACCAATATCGGCCGCCCTTGGGGTGGGCTTGCCCATAAGCGAGCCAAAAGGCTGCATGATTATAGACGTCGGGGGAGGAACCAGCGAAATATCGGTAATCTCCCTGGGGGGGATAGTGGTGACCAGCTCTTTGCGCACGGCCGGCAAAGACATGGACAACGCCATAATAGCCATGCTGCGTCAGCGTTACGCTCTCTACATAGGGGAAACGACCGCGGAGGATGTCAAAAACACCATAGGCTCCGCGCTGCCGCTTTCGCCGGAGTTGGAAATGCCCGTCAAGGGGCGGGATCTGACGGACGGGCTGCCGAAGATCGATATCGTTTCGTCGGTGGAGGTTCGCGAGGCGCTGGATCCGATTTTTTTGCGAATAGAGGACATGGTTAAGGTGGCGCTTGAACAAACGCCGCCGGAACTGGCAAAGGACATCGTGGATCAGGGGGTGGTGCTTTCCGGCGGGCTTGCCCTGATGAAGGGGTTTGCCGAGCGCCTTTCGAGGGCCATCAACACGCCTGTCATGGTTGCTGAAAACCCTTTGTTCGCGGTGGCCTTTGGGGTAGGGAAGATCTTGGACAACCTGGGAACGATGAAACGGGTTTTGACGTCCGTGGAGCGCGGCGCCCGATAAGCGCGCGCGCCGGTAAAAGCAGGCCGTGGACAGACGCTTGACCCGTGAGTGGGCGCATGGACTTGTGGCTCTTACGCTGGGTTTTTTTTTACTGGGAGCGTCGCCGACTATAACGTTTTTAAGAAGTCTGTCGAATGTGGTCGGAAACGTTTTGTCCGTTCCTGAGTACCCGGCGGTGATAACGCGGGAGTTCGTGCGGGACTTCTATTTATGGTCGCGTGACAAAAACGAACTCGCCGGGCAGTTGGAGGCTTTGAAGGACGAGAACTCGAAGCTGCGGATCATAAATTCCGTATTGGTGGCCGAACAAATCAAGGCCGAGCTGGACTCGCGCATGAACGGCGCCCGCGTTACGCTGCGCGAACCGAACTCGTGGTGGAATGAATTCAGAATAGACAAGGGATTCAACGACGGTATAATTATGGGTTTGCCGGTTTTTCAGGACGGTTTCCTGGTCGGGCGCATCAATTCGGTCAGCACTCATTCTTCTTGGGTGGAACTTTTGACCTCTTCGGCGTTGATGATCCCGGTTGTGGTCGAAGAAACGCGCGATCTCGGAGTGGTGGTCGGGGATGGAGACGGCTCGGTTCTTCTGACGTACATTCCGGAGGGCCGGGGTATAGAAAGAGGTATGAAAATCAGCACCGCGCTCGTGGGGGAGCTTTTGCCCCCCGGATTTCCGGTAGGTGTGATCCGGGAGGAAGTCACAATGTCGGGCAACGGTTATTCCACGTATAAGATAACGCCGGGCGCTTCGTTGGGAAAGTTGTATTCGGTGTCCGTCCTGAAACATTCGAGGGGCCTTCTGGAATGACCGGCATTTTCTGGCTGGTTCAGGACCTGTTGACTGTTTTGATGTCCGGTGCGGTGCGAATGCCGGAATTTTTCCTGTTGAGCCTCGTATACAGGCTTTTTACCGGCGGACGGGACGTTTACGTTCCCGTAATCTGGACCGCGTTTTTCGGTGGGCTTTTGTGGGACCTGAGATGGGTGGGGATCCCTTTTTTTGCGTTGTGTTACGTGGTGGTGGTCATGATGGTCATGGCGGCTTGGAATACGCTTCCGTCGTCAGGCAGGACGGTGTTCATTATTTTTTTACTGTTCTGGGCGGCTCAGTTGCTGCCGGCCGTTTTGTCCGTTCTGGTACTGGAGCGCAAAACAGGAAACGTGGGCTGGACGCTTTTTGGGGTTCAGCAAGGATGTGCTGTGCCCGTTTCGCTTTTAAGCGCTTTTTTTTATTTTAAGCACGAGAAGAACCGAAATGCTTGAGATGCGCGACATCGTTGACGAGCGGCTGAAAGTTTTTCTCTACGGGGTTTTTATCTCGTTGGGAGTTCTTCTATGTGGGCTTTACTTTTTTCAGGTCATACAGGCGGACAAATACGTGAAACTGGCTTACAGCAACCGCCTGAGGCTTATCCGCCACTCCCCGCCCCGGGGGGAAATTTATGACCGCAACGGGGTTCCTTTGGCCGTAAACGAGACGACGTTCAGCATAATGGGGTATCCCCTGGATTTGGACAAGCCGGGTATGCTGCCTCACTTGAGCGAACTCTTGTCGAATCACGGTATCCCCATGTCGGTCGAAGACCTGGAGAGAACCATAAAAAGACAGAGGTGGGCGCCTTACCGCGTTATACGCCTCGTGCCCAACCTGACGATGGCGCAGATGGCCGAACTGGTGGCGGATCCCGAGTTCCCAAGCCAGCTTTTCCCCTTGCCCGTCTGGCGCAGAATCTATCCGGCCGGAGCCCTCGCCGCCAACGTAACCGGGTACGTCGGAGAAATTTCGGAGAACGAGCTGAAGGAAAGCCCCCCCGGCGAGTACGTAGGCGGAGATTTCGTCGGTAAGGGCGGAATAGAACGATATTATGAGGGCTTGTTGAGAGGCGCGACAGGCGAGGAGGCCATAGAGGTCAACGCCAGGGGGCGCAAGGTCGGTGTTATAGACATGCGTCCTTCCGAGAAAGGGCAGAACATTCGTCTTACCCTCGACATGGGAGCGCAAAAACTTGCCTCGACGCTATTACAGGGGTATAGCGGATCGATTGTCGTAATGGACGTCAGGACCGGGGCCGTGCTAGTCTCGGTGTCCTCTCCTGCATATGACAACAACCCGCTTGCCTGGGGAGTGTCGGCCAGAGAATGGCGGGAAATAACGGGGGACAGTAACAAACCCATGCTTGACCGCACCATCGCCGGGGTGTACCCTCCGGCTTCCACCTTCAAGGTTTTGGTCGCCCTGGCGGCGCTGGAGGAAAACGTTGTAACGCCAAGCACATCATACTCTTGCCCCGGGGCCCTCAGGCTGCCGTCGCGTACTTTCCATTGCTGGAGAAGAACGGGGCACGGCAGTCAGAACCTTGTGGCGGCGCTCCAAAACTCTTGCGACTACTATTTTTACCACGTCGGAATGAGATTGGGCATAGAGCGGCTGCTTAGGTGGGTAAAAAAATTTGGGGTCGGCGTCCCGACTGGAATCGATTTGCCCGGAGAAGCGGCGGGGAACGCGGCGGGGCCGGAGTGGAAAAGAACGCGTTTCAATGAGAGCTGGTATCAGGGCGATACTATAAATTACTCTATAGGGCAGGGGTACTTGCTTACCACTCCGCTGCAAATAGCTCTTATGTACGCCGCGCTGGCGAACGGAGGGTATCTGGTCACGCCTCACCTGATGCCGCCCGACGTAGTAAAAGAACCGGTTGACCTGAAAGTGAACCAGGAAAAACTTCGATTGATTAAAAGGGGCCTGGACTACGTCGTGAGCAGAGGAACCGGCGCGAGGGCGGGGCATTTCGGTTTCAGGGTGGCGGGGAAGACCGGGACGGCTCAAAACTCTCATGGTTTGGATCACGCCCTTTTCGCCGGTTACGCGCCGGCGGACGCGCCTCAATACGTGGCCGTGGCGATGGTGGAGGGCGGAGAATTCGGCGGCAGGGTGGCTTCCCCCATGGTAGGCCAGATTCTTGCCCATATTTTGAGCCGTCCGCCTGAAGGACGGGAGGATTAGGCATCGTGAATACCGAATACAGCGTCAAAGATTCGGGGCTGCAGCTCAAAGGGACTAATTTCGGTATAAGAGCGGTTTTCCCGGACGACCTTACGGACGACGCGCTGCTGAAAATATTCGCGGCTGTCCCGCAGGAGGCTTACGCTCTGCCCATAGGAAGGGGGGTCGTCCTGGATTTTCAGGCGCGTCCCTGCTCCGAAAGGTTTATCACCAGGGTAATGCGCGAGGTCGTTTGGCCGAAAAAACTCAAAGTGCTGGCATGGCTTACGTCCGACAAAGACTCGTCGAAACGCCTTGAAGGGGCCGGTTTTTGCGTTACGGAACCCGAACCGGATCCCATACAGGTTCCGGCCCGGGCACAGAAACAGGAGCAAGCAGGCGCGGCAGCCGGGCCGAACGTTGTTATTCTGGACCGCTCCCTCCGCTCCGGGCGGCATGAGGAGCACGGCGGCAACGTTGTACTCGTCGGGCACCTGAACGAGGGGGCGGAAATATACGCCGGAGGCAGCGTGTTCGTGCTGGGCAGGCTGAAGGGGCTTGTTCACGCCGGTTGCGGCGGAACCGATGGGGTGTGCGTGGTAACCGGTTCTTTTGAGGCCCGCCAGCTCCGCGTTGGCGACAAGCTGTGCGACCAATTCGGCTACGATATGAAATGGTGGAAGAAACCTGTTATCATTACGCTGGAAAATGAAGGTCTGCTTTTCAGGGAGTGGACGATACCTCAGTGATTCAGAGCTTTGTGCGCGGAACTTTGTGATATTTGAATGGGAGGGCTTTTTTTGGGAGCAAGGGTGATTGTAGTCACGTCCGGCAAAGGCGGCGTTGGAAAAACGACGTCTACTGCCAACATTGCCGTGGCTCTGGCGAAGGCGGGTAAAAAAGTTGTGGCGGTAGACACCGATATCGGCCTGCGCAACCTGGACATGGTTATGGGGCTGGAGAGCAGGGTCGTCTACAATGTTATCGACGTCATTGAGAAAAACTGCAAGCTGAATCAGGCGCTCGTGAAGGACAAACGGGTACAGAACCTGTATCTTCTTCCGGCGGCGCAGACCCGCACAAAAGACGCGGTGTCCCCCGAGCAGATGGGGGAACTCTGCGAACAGATGCGGCCGGATTTCGACTTTGTTCTTTTGGACTCTCCCGCCGGTATCGAGGGCGGATTCAAAAACGCGGCGGCCGGAGCTGACGAGGCCCTGGTCGTAACCACGCCGGATCCTCCGGCCGTAAGGGACGCCGACCGCATAATAGGCATGTTGGAGTCCATGGGCAAATCCCCTATCCGCCTGATCATAAACCGTTTCAGAATAGCGATGGTTCAAAATAACGAAATGCTCTCGCAGGACGACATTCTGGACATCCTGTCCATAAAACTGGTGGGCATAGTCCCGGAAGACGTAAACGTCATAAAGGCCAGCAACTTTGGCGAGCCTTTGACGTTTACCCCTTCGTCACCGGCCGGCCAGGCTTATAAGGATATCGCGGCTAGGCTTCTCGGCGAGAATGTGCCTTTGCTTAAATTGGACGCATACAAATCAAACGGGCCTTTCTCCGCTTTTAAAAAATGGCTGGGCTTTTTGGACGCCCGGCGTAAGGAGAGATAAAGGTGGAGTTTTTACGAAATTTTTTTGGGAATCGTTCCAATTCTTCGGCCCAGGAGGCCAAAGGCCGTCTTATTTCCGTGCTTATTCACGACCGCACGGACATTTCCCCCGCGCTGCTGGAAAGTCTGCGCATGGAAATGATCGCGCTGCTCAAGAAATATATGGACATAGACGAATCGAACATAGAAATAAGCCTTGACCGCGGAAGCAACGCGGTGGCGCTGGTAGCCAACGTTCCGGTATTGAGGGTCAGGCGCGGGACAGCCAATATTTCGGAAACCGGCTCCCCGGAGGAAAACAAAACGGCACGGACGGAGCCGATCCGTAACAACAGACGGCACAGGTAACTATGGGCGTTTTCAGCTTTTCCGCCCTTAAGGAAGATATGGCGGCTCTGGATAAACTTCTTTTCGGAAGTATCGTGCTGCTGGGTGTTCTGGGCGTAGTCTGCATATTCAGCGCCGGGGCCGGCTACGCTGGGCGCGGCTGGACCTACGCGGCGCGTCAACTCAGTTGGCTTTCAATTGCCTGTGCGGCCTACGTCGCCATAGTATCGGTCGGGTACGAGAAAATAATGGATCTGGCTTATCCTATATACGGAGTTACGCTCCTGTTGCTTTTGCTGACTTTGCTGGTCGCGCCGGCGGTAAAGGGCGCTCAACGCGTTATACCGCTTGGTTTTATCAGTTTTCAGCCCTCGGAGTTCGCTAAAATTTCCCTGATAATAGTATTGACCAAATTTTTGAGCCGTTATCCGCCGCTTACCCTAAAACCGTTTCTGGGTGGGATAGGCGTCGGGCTTCCGGCGCTTTTTCTGGTTCTTATACAGCCGGATGCCGGAAGTGGAATGGTATACGTCGTCATTATTATGTCTATGCTTTTCGTGGCAGGCCCTCCGTTGAAATATTTCTTCTCCATGATGATTGCGGGGATGGCTTTGCTTCCTTTCGCGTGGTTTTCCCTTAAAGAATATCAAAAAATGAGGCTGCTTGTGTTTCTCGATCCCACCCGCGATCCGCTGGGGGCGGGTTATAACGCCATTCAATCGCGCATAGCCGTGGGATCGGGCAGTTTGTGGGGCAAGGGTTTTCTCCAGGGTATGCAAAGCAAACTGCGGTTTTTGCCGGAGCCGCATACTGACTTCATTTTCAGCGTATACGCGGAGGAATTCGGTTTTTGGGGGTCGTTTTTGCTTCTGGCGGCTTTCGGCCTGGTGTTTACGCGCGTCATAACAGCCGGAATGAAAAGCCGCGACATTCGGGGGAAAATCCTCGTGGCCGGCGTGGCGGGATGGATCTGGTTTCAAATGTTCGAGGCCATAGGAATGAGCATTGGCCTGATGCCCATAACGGGAATCCCGCTCCCTTTTCTGAGCTATGGGGGGAGTTCCCTGTTGTCCGTGTCCATCGCCCTCGGATTGGTGGGGAGCGTTTATGCGAGCGCGAATTCGGCGAAGCGCTATAAGCAGGGACGAATATGACGTTTCCCGAGTTTGACGATCCCCTGCGCCCTCTTTTGACGCAGGTTTCGCGCCCTTCCCGATACTGCGGGAGCGAATGGCGTCTATCTCGCACGGCGGGCGCAGGCACGAACGAAAATACTTTGTCCGTGTGCCTGGCTTTCCCGGACGTTTACGAGATAGGTATGAGCTATTACGGCTTTCAGATCCTGTCCCCGTTAGTGGCGGCGGACAGGGCGTACTGCCCGTGGGTGGACATGGAGGCGCTCATGAGGAAGAACTCTCTTCCACTTGCCTCAATGGAGCGCTCGACGCCGCTTTCGGATTTCGACGTCGTGGGGTTTACTCTGCAGCACGAGCTTGGATACACCAACGTCCTCACCATGCTGGACCTCGGCGGTATCCCGCTGCGCTCGGAGAAACGGGAAGACAATCATCCTATCGTGATGGCAGGGGGACCAGGCGCGTTCATGCCGGAACCCCTGTCTTCTTTTATCGATATTTTTTGTATAGGAGAGGGAGAAAAAATCCTCCCTGGGCTTTTGTCATCCCTGAGCGAATCCCGCGGCCGCGGCCGGGGCGAGCGCCTCGCGGAGTGCGCGCGCCTTCCCGGCGTTTACGTGCCGATGTACACGAAACGGTCTTGTCATGATCCGGTTCGCAGGGAATTTTCTCTGTCTTTCGAGGAAACGTACCTGCCGGACTCCATGATCGTGCCGTCCGTTGGGATAGTACACGACAGGGCGGCTCTGGAAGTTTTCCGCGGCTGCTCGCGCGGATGCCGCTTCTGCCAGGCCGGCATGACGAACCGTCCCGTCCGTGAGCGTGCTCCGGGTACGATTGTTGAAGCTCTCATCAGGCTTACGTGTATGACCGGCTGGGAGGAGGCGGGCCTGCTGTCTCTCTCCACCTGCGACTATTCCGGCATAGACAGGGTGATCGAGGACCTCACGCCAAAACTCATCGAGCAGGGAGTTAAATTAAGCCTTCCGAGCCTGAGAATGGACGGTTTTTCCGTAAATCTGGCTACGCGTTTTCAGAAAACACGCCGGGGGGGCCTGACCTTCGCTCCCGAGGCCGGGACCCAGCGTCTTCGCGACGTCATCAACAAGGGCCTCGACGAGGAATCCATATTCGCGTGTCTTGAAGAGGCTTTTTCAAAGGGATGGGACAAGATAAAACTGTATTTTATGATGGGATTGCCCACCGAGACGGATGACGACTTGGACGGCATCGTCCGCCTGGCTCAGGAAAGCGTAAAACTTGCGCGCCGGCAGGGCAGGAAGCGCGTCTCCGTGGGCGTATCAGTGGCGGGGTTCGTGCCGAAAGCCCACACCCCGTTCCAATGGGAAGCGCAGAACTCAATCGAGGAACTTAAAACGAAAGGACGCCGGCTCAAGTCGCAGGTCAAAGACAAGGCAGTTTCCCTGAAGTATCACGAGCCTGAACAGTCGTTCCTCGAAGGCGTTCTGGCGCGGGGAGACAAAAGATTGGGCGGCGTCATCGAGCGGGCGTGGTTGAAAGGCGCGCGTTTCGACGGCTGGAGCGAGACCTTCGACTTGACCCGCTGGCTCGGCGCTTTCGACGAATGCGGGCTGAACCCGGCTGATTACGTCAGGACGCGCGAGGAACACGAGAACCTGCCCTGGGACCATATCGACGCCGGCGTGACCAAGGACTTTTTATTGAGAGAGCGCGCCGCCGCTTATGCCGCCCGGCAGACGCCCGACTGCAGGCACACGCCCGGCCGCGGGCGCGCGCCTGTTTGTAACGCCTGCGGGCTGAATTGTGGAGGGGGTTCGGGGGAGCTGGCGAAGACCGCGCAGCGGCCGGAGTCCTGCCCCCCTGAGCTTTGATGAACTGATGCGTGTTCGCCTGATTTATGAAAAAAGGGGCAGGGCGTGTTTCGTCCCCCATGTGGTTCTTAGCACGCTTTTCGCGCGCGCGGCTAAACGCGCCGGAATAGAGCTGGGCCGCACAGAGGTCTTTTCACCGCACGCCAGGATGAGCTTTGGCCCGGAATTGCCCGCGGGAGTAGTCGCGCTCAACGAACCGGTGGATTTGTGGTTGGCGGCGGGGGAGGAAACAACGGAGGAAAACCGGCGCGATTTTCTCGAGTCCGTGGTTTGCGCGTTTAACGCGCAGTTACCGGAAGGCTTTCGCGCCGTGAAGTGTATTTTGCCCCCCGAGGGCGCGCCGGCGCTGGGCAAAGACTGCAAAGCGGCGCACTACCTGGCGTGGAGCGGAAACGTTTCCGCCGCCGAACTTTTACGGCATATGGAACGCCACTATGGGGAAGCGGTTTTAAGCGGTTTTGTTGAACAGGATCCCTTTCCGAGGGTTTCCGCAGTTTTGGCAAACCCGGCGCAAAACGGAATGGGCGGCTGGGTCAAAGCCCTCATCGCCGACAATGTCGCCGCCGGGTGGCATGATATGTTCATCGTACGCACGGGAATGGGCCGCTGGAACGGAAAACAAATGGATCTGATGGCGGGATAAAATGCGAAACTCAGATAGAAAGATAATCGCCGACACTCTGGAAAACGAGGAAACGCGGGTAGCCATTCTGGAGAACGGACGCCTCGCGGATATCTTTGTCGAGCGAATGTGGGATCACCAAAAAGCGGGTGAGATATACAAGGCGCGGGTGGAGAGCGTGCTCCCGGGCATAAACGCCGCGTTCGTCAGCATAGGGGACGGGCGTAACGCTTTTTTGTACCTGAACGACGCAAAAGGCATAAACGTTTGCCTCAACCAGGAACTGGTGGTGCAGGTCACGAAGACCGCGCGGAAAAACAAGGGCGCGCGCGTGACTCCCCGTTTGTCGCTCCCCGGACGCTATCTCGTCCTCGTGCCTCACGGCGACGAGGCCGGCGTTTCGCGGCGAATCGACAGCGATGAGGAGCGCAAACGCCTGCGCAGCTTCGCGAAGGAACTCAGGGGCGGCGACTTCGGGGTGATTATCCGCACGGCGGCCGAAGGAGTGGACGGCGAGGCTCTGGCGCGGGACATGGAATCCCTTCTGGCGCTGTGGCGCGAAATCGAGCACAACGCCGCGCGGCAGCAGGCCCCCTGCCTTCTTTACAAGGACATGGGACTTCTTGGCAGGGTGCTTCGTGACGAGGTCTACGACGACATTGACGAGATACTGGTGGACGGGGAAGAAGAGTTCGAGAACGTAAAAAAATTCGTCTCCATGCTTTACAACGGAAGGGGGCAAGCCCCCTGTAATGAGCAAGCCCCCCACAAAGAAAGCCCTTCCCGCCCGGGCGTATCGCTGTACCGCGGCGTCGTGCCTATCTTTGAATACTATGGAGTGGAACGCGAGATCGAGCAGGCGCTGGAAAGGAAGGTCTGGCTACGCTCCGGCGCGTATCTTGTCATAGAGCACACCGAAGCCCTGACCGTCATCGACGTCAACACCGGGAAGTACGTGGGGGACGTTCTCGGCGACATGGATATGCGTCATACCGTGCTCGACACCAATCTCGAGGCCGCCGCGGAGATAGCCAGGCAACTGAGGCTGCGCGCCGTGGGCGGCATAGTCGTGATAGATTTCATAGACATGGATTTTGAGGAAGACCGTCAGTGCCTGTTGGCGCGTCTGGAGGAAGCCTTTCAGCGGGACCGGCCGCGCGCCCGCATATTCAGCATGACACAGTTGGGGCTGGTTGAACTGACGCGCAAGCGGGGCCGCCCGGACTTGAAATCTGTTCTGACGCGGAGCTGCCCTTTTTGCAGTGACAACGGCTGGGTGCTCAGGGAGGACACGGTGGCCATGTCCATGAAGCGTTTCCTGCGCAAGGTCGGGCACGCCAACAAATCCGAGGCGGTGCTGGTGCAGGCCAACGTAGCCGTGGCCAGGTACGTGAACGACGTATACCTCAAGTCATGGGAAGAGGAGTTCGGGCGAAAAATTTTAATTGCCGGCACGCCGGATTTTGCCTGGAGCAAATACCGCATCGAGGCTCAGGGAACGCGCGAAGTTATAGAGCGCCGCGCGCAGCAGATGGAAAAACGGGAGAGCGTTATAGTTGTCCATAGAGTGTCATGACCCCGAATTTTCAATCGGATACAGGTTCGCCCCCAGCTTATCGAAGTGCTTTTTGTTGAAGCTGACAACTCCCGCTTCCAGTTTTCGCGCCACGACCGCTATGTAACTATCCGCGAAACTTTGCTGTGCTGCGCGGGCAAGTTCTATGGCGTCCCTCACGGTATCGGCGTCAAGCACACGCAAGTTGGGAGTGTACAGCATTGCCTCCAGGGTGTCCAATATCTCCCCGCGCGGCAACCCATAAGTGCTGGCGAGCACCCACGCTACCTCGAAAAAAACCGGAGGCCCGCAATACAGGTCGATTTCTTTCTTTTTGGCTTTCAGTAATACTTCTCGCGCTTTTTTTCTTTGTTCCGCGTCGTCTTTGCTGTAAAAACGCAAAAAAACATTGCTGTCCACAAAATATTTGCGCATTCATCCCCGCTCCATAATCTTTCGTCCCATTTCAGGAGTAAGTAAGTCCTCTTCGTCGTCGGGAATATGAACGCCTGACAAAAATCCCTCCAGAGCAAATATATCCTTGGGTTTTTTGACGAAAAAACCGTTTTCATGTTCTTCCGCGAAAAGTTTATCCCCGACTTGAATTCCGTATTTTTTTCGTATCGCCGCCGGGATGATGATTTGTCCCTTTGTGGATACGGTCAGCGCTTCCGACATAACGCTTACCTCCTGCGTATATGGCTGAAGTATGAATAACTGCCGAATCATTTACTTCTGCGCCAAAGTATGCCTAAACTTTATAAGTAAGTCAATGTTTATTTTCTTACCCGTCAGGGAAGAAGAGAAATAAATTTGTTAAAATAACGCGCGGGAGTGGTAAATTATGCCTGCATGGAAAAACGGGAGAGCGTTATAGTTGTCCATAGAGTATCTTCGCCTTAAAGGCTTTAAGAGCTTTGGGGCCAGTTGTGAGTTTTCCTTCTCGGATGGGCTGACCGCCGTCGTCGGTCCCAATGGCAGCGGCAAAAGCAACATTCTGGACGCTTTGCGCTGGGTGTTGGGAGAGGGAAGCCCTGGGGCCCTGCGCATAGTCCGTCAAAGCGACCTGATTTTTCAGGGCAGCGCCTCGATGGACCAATCCAAAGAAGCCGAGGTCGTCCTGAAATTCAAAAACAAAGAAGACGCGGCCCTCCTTCGCAGGCAGTACACGATGGAGGGCGGTTCCGTTTTGCAGGTTGACGGCGTAAAGATACGCCTGCAGGACCTGGCGGACTTCAAGTCGCGCTTCGCGCTCTCGGGCGACAGTTTTGCCTTCATAGGGCAGGGCGAGGTTTCCGAGGCCATTCACCAGCGCCCGATGGAGCGCCGGCGTCACCTCGAACATCTTTTCGGCATAGACCGCTACCGGAAGCGCCGCGAGGAAACATACGTGAAACTGGAAACCGCCCTCGAAGAAATGCGGCGCATAAACACCCTCGTCTCCGAACTGGAGGCCAGGCGCGAGGAAATCGCCCCGGAGGTGGCCGTGGCGGTCGAGGCGGAAGGTATTCTGGACAATCTGGAAAACGTCAGGCAGGACTATTACTTTTCGCGCCGTCTGGGGCTTGAAAAAAAAGAACGCGAATTCCGAAGCCAGCTTCAGTTAATGAAAGAACACAGCGATATCGTTACCCAGTGGCGAAACCTGTGGTCGGGGGCGGTGTCCCGCAAAGAAGACGGGCTGCGCCGGGAAGGATTCGACGAACAGGCCCTGCTCACGAGGGAACAGACTTGCGCGGCCAAAAGAGAGGCGCTGCGCCGTCAGTCATTTGCGGCGGCCACGCAGGTAAAAAGTATTTTGTCGGCCCGCGGCGACCTCGAGGGCGAAAAATCGCGGGTTGCCTCGTCCCTGGCCGCGGTAATGGCCGAGGCCGAAAAAACGCAAAGCGACGAGAACGACCTGAAGCAGGTTCTGGAAACCAAGCGTTCGGCCCTGGAAAACCTGCTGCGCCGCATGGAGGAAAGCAGGGCGGCCATTGAGCGCGAGCGTATGCTGCGCCAGAAGCTGGAAGATGAACTCGCCGAAAAAACCATGTCCCGCTCGAAGCTGGAGGCCCGCTTGAAGGCGCTTGTGTCGTCTCAGGGCGAGTCGGCGGGGGATTTGTCACGCCTCGAGGCCGAGCGCGAGGCTCTGTCGGCGGCGGCGGTCAAGCTCGAAAGCGAGGTTGCCGCGCTGGAAAAGCGCGACGAAACCCTTTCGGCCGAGTACTCCGACGCTTACGCGGCCTGCCAGAAATACTCCGTCAACCTTCAGCAGATGAAGCGGGAACTGGTCAGTCAGCAGGCGGAACTTGACGCCGCCAGGGAGAACACCGAGGCCTCCATTTACCCGGAGCCAACGCGTATTCTGCTTGCCGCCTCGCGCCTGGGCAGGATGAAATCCAAGCCGGAGGTCGTGGCCGAGGTTTTTTCATGCCAGTCCGACGTGGCCCCCGCGCTCGAAGCCTACCTTGGCGCGCGGCAGTTCTGGCTTCTGGTGAATACATTCGACGAGGCGCAGGAGGGCATAGACTTGCTGAAAGAGCGCAGGGCGGGTAGGGTTACGTACCTGCCCCTCGAACGATGCCGCCCGCGCTTCCCCGACGCGCGTTTCCGCCTTCCGCTCAGAGGCGTGAGGGGTTGGGGAATGGATTTGATCACCTCCAAGCCGGCATGGGAACCGGCCATGCAGCACCTTTTGGGAGACCTTCTGGTGGTGGATGACTATAAACTCGGCGCGGGCATGGTCAAGGACGGGGCGAAATTCCCTATCGTGACCGTCGAGGGAGAGGTATTTTCCCCGACCGGCACGGTCAGCGGCGGGCGGATGAGGCAAAGCGGCGGCGCCATCAGCCACAATCAGAGGATGAGCGAGCTTTCCGTCCGTATCGACGCCATAAAACAAAAAATAAAAACCCTTGAATCGGGTTTTGCGGGGGCGGAAAAGGTCGAGCAAAAACTGGCGAAAGAGCGCGGCGAGTTCGGCGAGACACTGGCGCGGAACAGGAATGAGCTGCTCTCATCGCGCAGGGCTCTCGCAAACGCGGCGGCCGACATAGAGAGAATCACCACCGAGAACAGCGCGTCAAGCGAGGAGGCGGCGCGGGCGGAGCGGGAAATGTCGGAGCTGGGGAACGCGATAGACGGGCTGGAAAAGCAAATTGCCGAATTCCGCCTGACGGACCCGTCCGGCGAGTCGGGCCAACCGGGCCAAAATACGCCGCCCGCCGTCAGCGCGGCGCGCGGCGAGGTTGAGGTGGCGGAGGAGCGTCTGCGCGGCACGGTGAACATGCTTCAGCGTATCAAACGCGAGAAGGGCGAATTTGAAACCCGTTACGCGTCTATAGAGTCCGAACTGGCCGCGGGGCGCGTTGAAGAAGAAAATTTGAAAAAGCAGATAGGAGTTTTTGGGCGCGAGCAGTTCGCCATATGGGGGGAGCTAAATAAGATTCGCGCAACGCTGGAGCAGGAGCGCGACAAGGCCCGCAAGGTACACGGGCGTTTGCAGCGCCTCCGCGCGCGCTCTCAGAAGGCGGAGTCCAACATGACGGCCATGGCGGCGGATATCTCGGCGCTTACCGAGCGCATGGCCTCGGCTCGCGCGGAGATTGAACAGCTTCAGGAGATGTGGGACGAAAAATACCCATACGACGTCCGCGAAGCCGAACGGGTTGAGGGAGGGAAAGACCTGACCACGACCATGCGCCGCCTGGAGCGGGAACTGAAGGCCCTGGGCAGCTATAACTTGGGGGCGCTCCGCGAGGACGAGTCTCTGACCGAGCGTATAGACTACCTCAGCGAGCAGCTTGAGGACGTAAAAACCGGCATAGACGAACTCAAGACCCTTATAGCCGAGACGGATTCACAGGTGGAGACTCTTTTCACCCAGGCGATGACCGACATAGACGACCGCTTCAACTCGCTTTTTCAGCGGCTTTTCGCCGGCGGGGAGGCCCGTTTGACTTTGCAGGAGGAAGGGGCGATATGGGACAAGGGGGTCGAAATTTACGCCCGCCCGCCCGGAAAGCGTTTGCAGAACATCTCCCAGCTCTCCGGCGGGGAGCAGTCCCTTACCGCGATAGCGCAGCTTTTCGCGGCGCTGGAGGTCGCGCGTATGCCGCTGGCCGTGCTGGACGAGGTGGACGCGGCGCTGGACGAGTACAATCTTATCCGTTTCGCCGACCTTGCGAAGGAGTATTCAAAACGCCTACAGCTTTTGGTCATGACGCACCGGCGCACAACGATGGAGCGCGCCGACATCATCTACGGCGTGACTATGGTTGAAGCCGGGCTTTCCAAGATAGTGGGCATAGATGTGGAGAATTATAAATAATCGTTCTGAGTGTCGATGCTGTAGAACCCCACTTGCAGATAGTCGCGCCTTATCCGCGACATGTCTTTGCAAATAACCGTGCCGACATTTCCAGAAGAAATTGTGGAATGACGTGGTCTCTCTTGCACGTTAGGCATCAGCGCACCGCACAGGTCTGCTGTAGTCCCGCTCACCTTCTCCGGTGGCTATGGCGTACCTTCCGACTATCTGCTTTACCCGGTGCGCCGTATCGATCCTGCCGCTGCTTTGGATTACCCTTTGACGATTACGCCTCTTATTTCGTCGCGCTTCTGCCGGGTGTCCTTTAGAGTAATGTTCCAAGCGATTTTCTCTGAATTGTTATCGTCATAAACACAATTTCTACAAATTTCTTTTTAAATATTTCAACAAGCCATAGGGATCAGTCATAAGGCTGCTCTCTATGGATATTTACGCTACCACTACATAACCTTGAACTTCGAGCTCAGCTTTGATATTTATAACATCCGTTATGCCGAGGTTCTGTCCTACCGTAACCGTCTCGATTTTTAAGTCAACAACAACATTGTCGATGCCGGCTAAAACGGTCACCGCCTTTGTTACAGCCTGGATGCAGTGATTGCATGACATCCCTTCTACTTTGATGATGGTTTTCTCCATATCAAATACCTTCTTTTTATTATTGTAAACGAATAGTTTTCAATAGCCCTGGTATTCGCCCGATCTTTTCCATATCCGTGCATAGCATAACTGGCAGCATTATTGTGTTTTCCAATTTGGCGAAAACCGATTGGCGTTCGCCTGCAAAAACTCATAAGAAACCGTGATGGATTCGGCTGTCACGGTTCTATCCGCGTCGAAAATAGGCACGGGATTACAACCGCCAGCCACAATGCCCACACGGCTCATGGGGAATCTGTTGCCGCAAGCCTGACACTCCAATGTGTTGCCTCGCTGCACGAAGTATGCGTCCGGGGAACCGTTGCAGATCTGACATGTGTTCAACGCTGTACGATTCATGCCGTCCGGGGCCGTTACCGCGATAACCTCCATTCTTGTACCGCCTACCGTCAGCGGATAAAAATTCGCGGTTTCGGAAATTTCACCGATAGGGATTACAAGGCTTTCTCCCTCGTTAATAACCTGCGAAATGACCCGCGATACGTTTGCTCTGTTACCGCTCGCGCTGTCATTATTGCTCGTACCGCTCCGCATTGCCTGTATTGCGCCGATTGTCAATACGACCGCCAGAACGGTAACCGCCGCCACGGGGAGCAGCCATTTGTTTTTTTTGCTTTTTGATTGATTTTGATTTCCTGCCACTTTTATTTCCCCCTCACCATTTTTTATTGTCTCTTTACGAATCACGGTCATTCTTTTCAGGTTTTTCCCGCATTAAGAACATCGCGATTAAAATACCCGCAGCCGGCAGTATACAGTGCCAGTAGGTCAACAAAAATTCCATTTTCGACACCACTTTCTTAATTTATTTATAGTCTTACGAGGAAATTTCGACTTCCGTTTCCGCCATCTCCACCACAGTAATGGTGCTGCGAATCATTCCCATCCAACAGGCGTAGCGGAAAGTTCCCATATTTTCCGGCGTGAACTCGATGATGTTTTCCCCTAAACTGAACCTGTGTTCGATGCCGTATTCCCTGATAAAAATTCTGTTATTGCACCCATTTATGCTTCCCTGCGGCGCGTCTATAGTCCACCTTACGGGCATCCCAGCCTGCACCGTGATTGCTGGATAGTGTCTCGACGTAAGCGTACTGTTGACAATTTGAACGCCATTTTCTATCACAATATCGGCAGTGATTTGCGTACCATCGCGAAGGCCAGGGCTACCGCCAACAGAGACATTGTCGAAACCCGACAAACTCCAGCCTTGCGAAAGCATGGAAAGGCCGAGGACCACAACCAATACCGCGCCCGCCGTCATGGCTTTGCTTGTAAACTTCTTTCCCATCAGCGAACTGACCGCGCCGAGTCCGAACATCAACGGGACGGTTCCCATACTGAACAGGAACATGGACAGCGCCCCCGTAAAAGGACTTCCGGTGGAGAGGGCGTAAATCTGCATGGCCTGCAAAGGGCCGCAGGGCATAAATCCGGTCAACAATCCGACAATCAGAGGGCTTTTACTTTGCCTTTTTTCTCTGTTTATTTTTTGAGCGAAGAATTTGGGCATCCTTGGATTCAGCCAGCGAAGCCACGGGAAGAGCCCCAGCATGTTGATTCCCATGATAACCATGAACACACCCGCAATTAGTTTCAACACGCCTTGCATGGTGTTGGTGAAAATAATTGCCGAGCCGAGCGCGCCGACAGCGAAGCCAACCGCCGTATACGCAAAAACCCGACCGGCATTGTACATGAGAGCCGGCATAAACGTGGACAGCTTGTCGTCTTCAACTTCGTTTCCTCGCGGTAAACATTGGGATAAATTTATACCACCGCACATGGCGATACAGTGAACCGACGTGACCAACCCAATCACAAACAGCATCCCATATCCCATTCTCTCGTCGGCTAACTGGCTTGGCGCGAGCAGATTCAAAATGCCGTATTGCTCCAAAAGTACATAAAGGGCTGCTATGATGATTAAAAGCCCTACAACGCGCTCCGTGTCCGTTTTCCGCCGCTCATTGTCCTTCAGCACCCGATAGTCCAGATTTTCAATGACAGCGGTGATATTTTTCAACAAAATAATATCTTCATCATAAGTCACCACAGCGGTTCCCGCGCTGTAGCTTACTTGCGCTTTTTCCACGCCGGGGGTATTGCTGAGTGTCCGTTTGATTTTGTCTTCACAGTTGACGCAGGTCATCCCATCGATGTGAAGCTGCTTTGTTATTTTGAAACTAGAATCCATATTGCTTCTATCTCCTTTCATTTTCTGAGCTTTAGTATAGCGGGGAGATGTGTAGAAATTATGTAGGGAATAATTTTGCGGGATGGTCAGCGAGCTTCGATCTACACATTTTCTACACATTTCTTTAGTGGAATCCCGAACGCCAAAGAAAACAAAGAATTGGAGGGGAATTTATTTGGATATCGTTGCCCGTTTGATTTTGCTTGTGGTTATTCCCCGAGTCCAATGAAAGCATCGAAATGTTTCCGGCTGACGGCGCCAATGTTGCCGCCAGCTTTAACTAAGTATGCGCGGTCATGGAGCAGTTTGCCTCGATGTCGCTGCTTTTCAGGTAATCTGCTCCCCAATCGTACATGGTGTATAGAATAGGGCGAATACTTTGCCCAAAATCAGTCAAAGCGTATTCTACCTTTGGCGGCACGAAAGGATATATGGTGCGGGTAATTAAATTATCTTCTTCCAATTCGCGAAGTTGCTGTGTAAGCATCCTTGGAGTTGCCTGCGGAATGAGTCTGCGGAGCTCTCCGAACCGCAGAGGCCCATCGATCAAATGCCATAGGATAAGTGATATGTACTTACCGCCAATCAATTTAAGCGTTGTGCCCACAGGGCAATTGTATTTGGAGCAGTCACAATCCATTTTTTCTTCTCTTCCTTTAGTATCATTTTAGATACTACGTTACAATAAAGTGCGTACTTGTAAAAATTCTTATTATTATCATAATGTCTTCATGGTCTAATGTCAAAGGCTGGAAAGGAGATTTTTTAATGGAAAAACAGACAATCGCAATCGGAGGAATGACCTGCGCCGCATGCGCAAGTCGAATCGAAAAGGCGGTGGGAAAACTTCAGGGTATTGTCAGCGCCGGCGTCAACTTCGCCACGGAAAAACTGTCGGTCGAATACGACGCCAATCAAATCGCGCTGCCGGACATCGAAAAGATAATCGTCGACACCGGCTACAACGTATTGAAAGCAAACGCAAAGACCAGCGTCACGATCCCCATTGTCGGAATGACCTGCGCCGCTTGCGTGAGCCGGGTCGAGAAAGCTGTGAGCCAAATCGAGGGAGTGTTGTCCGTGTCGGTCAACTTTGCCACGGAAAAAGCGAATGTCTCCTACGATCCGCAAAAAGCGAAATTGTTTTCAATACGCGCCGCCATTGAAGACGCGGGTTACAAGGCTCTGGAGGTACAGAAAAGCGGCGCGGTGGACGAGCATAAACTGCAAAAAGAGCGGGAGATTCGCTCGCTGTGGAGAAAAACCACCGTCGGAATGGTCTTCGGATTGCCTCTTATGTATCTGTCAATGGTTCCAATGATACCGTGGTTGTCGTGGCTACCCTATCCAAGAATCTTCAGCCCGATGCTGTTTCCCCTGCATTTCATACTCATGCAGATATTTCTCTGCACTCCTATTGTAATAGCCGGACGCAATTTCTACACGGTCGGTTTCAAGGCGCTCTTCCGGAGAAGTCCGAATATGGACTCCCTTATCGCAATAGGCACGTCGTCGGCGGTAATCTATAGCCTGTGGCGCAGCTACGACACCATTTTCAACCTGAATTTCCGCTCCGTCGATTATCTCTACTTCGAGGTGGCGGGGGTAATCGTCGCAATGGTGCTGCTGGGCAAAGCCCTTGAGGCCGTTACCAAGGGGAAAACCTCCGAGGCCATAAAAAAACTGATGGGGCTCGCCCCAAAGACCGCCACCGTAATTCATGAAGGCAAAGAAGTCGAAATTCCTATTGATGAAGTGGAAATCGGACAGGTGATCCTCGTGCGGCCCGGCGGGAAAATTCCAGTGGACGGGGTAATTACCGAAGGGCACTCGGCGGTGGATGAATCCATGCTCACGGGAGAGAGTCTTCCTATAGACAAGAATCCCGGCGATAAAGTTTTCGCCGCCACAATCAACAAAAACGGCGTGATCCGCTTTGAAGCCACAAAAGTGGGAAGCGACACGGCCCTCGCGCAAATAATAAAACTGGTGGAGGACGCTCAGGGTTCCAAGGCCCCTATAGCGGCTCTGGGAGACATAGTTTCGGGCGTTTTCGTTCCCATTGTATGCATTATCGCAGTTGTTTCGGGTATCGCGTGGTACTGGTACGCGGGTAATGTTGTCCTGGCCCTGACCTGCTTCATTACCGTGCTGATCATCGCCTGCCCCTGCGCTCTGGGGATCGCCACGCCCACGGCCATCATGGTGGGCACAGGCAAGGGCGCTGAGTACGGCATTCTGTTCAAGGGCGGCGAGGCCCTCGAAACGACGCATAAGGTCGATACCATCGTCTTCGATAAAACCGGAACCATCACTGAAGGCAAGCCGGAGGTAACGGATATAGTCACGGCGGCTGGAATAGACAAAAACCGGCTGCTCCAGTTATCGGCATCCGCCGAAAAGGGTTCGGAACATCCTTTGGGAGAGGCCATCGTCCGCAAAGCCGAGGAAGAAAAGGAGGAATTTCTACCTGTGAAAAAGTTCGAGGCAATCACCGGCCTCGGCATTGACGCTACCATAGAGGGAGTCCATATTTACGCCGGAAATAAAAAACTGATGAATGAGAAAAGCATTGCCATCAATGAATTGGAGAACGAGTCCAACCGCCTCGCGGAAGAGGGTAAAACTCCCATGTACATAGCTTTCGATAATAAGCTCGCCGGAATTATCGCGGTTGCGGACGTGGTGAAGAAGAGCAGCGCGGACGCGATAAAAATTTTGCGCGATATGGGGATCACTGTGGCGATGATCACAGGCGACAACCGGAAGACCGCGAACGCCATAGCTGAACAGGTGGGCATAGACCGCGTGCTTGCCGAAGTTCTGCCCCAGGATAAATCGAACGAGGTAAAAAAGTTGCAGGCCGAAAAACGAAAGGTCGCGATGGTGGGCGACGGAATCAACGACGCGCCTGCTCTTGTTCAGGCGGATGTGGGCATAGCTATCGGTTCCGGCACGGATGTGGCGATAGAGTCCGCCGACGTCATTCTGATGCGAAGCGACCTTCTGGACGTGCCGACCGCGATTCAGCTAAGCCGAAGCACGATCCGCAACATCAAGCAGAATTTATTTTGGGCGTTCGCGTACAACACGTTGGGCATTCCTGTGGCAGCGGGCTTGCTGCTGGCCCTCTTCAACGGACCGTTGCTCAATCCGGTGCTTGCGGCGGCCGCTATGTCGTTCAGCTCCGTTTCGGTTCTGACCAACGCACTTAGGCTTAAGAAATTCAGGCCGAAGAGAACGGCATGAAAAAAATTTTGTGTTGTTTTATCGAAATGGAGGAATTGTATGAAATAGTGGTATTTAATCACGCGGAGAGAAGGTTATTTAGAGTCAGTTGGAACAGTAATTCGCAAGCACACAAAATTGGGGGAGGTTTTTTTGATGAAGAAAACGATTGGTAAAATTGTGGCTGGAATTTTGATGCTTGGCGCATTGACGGCTTATTCCACTGAAGAAGCGGTGGCGGCGCTGGCCACGGATATCGTGGGACGGGTTGCCATCTCGTCGTTCAGTGAAATGATTGACGCTTTGGAATTTCCTCCGATTCTTGACGAGGAAGAAAAGCTGTGGGTATTGTCGACTCCGGATGGAGAAGCGTCCTTTTGGTGGCGTAGTGAAGCAAATCTCCATAGACACATGCTGGACGTGCAAATCTGCTTCGAAGCCGAACCCTTTGTCAATGCCGGTCTGGATTTAGACAAGTTGCCGGAAGAAATGAAAGGGATGCTCGAAGCAGGCAGGCTGATGATGGGTAAGCAGTTGTCCCAGGGATCTTTGGTTTATGCCGGCGAGATTACGCCGCTCAGCTCGTTCGAGCAAATCGTAAGGCTGGACAGAGATTCCATAGGTTATCACGCTGCGGCGGATCATTATAAAATTACTGTGGCGGGCGGCTTGTCGGACGGGTGGATTTTTATGTGGGCCAAAGATATGAGCACCAACGCCGGCGACATTGTATTCGCGCTGGAACCAACGATCTTGATTGGCGCTGGAGTTGATCCTGACAAAGTGGAGGGCTGGACATTTAGAAAAGTACCTATGATGGACGAGCGAGGCAGAAATTTCGAAGTCGATAAATTTGTTAAGGCTTTTGATCTGAGATAGCCTGAAGCTCACTACCGGTATTATCGTTAAACAATTATCGCCGTCGGACAGCCGGGATCGAGTCTGGCGGCTTAATTAAGTCTTTGCGGAAATGGAGAAATCATCATGAACGAAGACTGTCAAAAAATACTGATCATAGATGACGAGCCGAAAATTATCGAGGTCTTGGAGTCTTTTCTTGGGAGCAAAGGTTATT
>WRKN01000006.1 GCA_009778055.1 Synergistaceae bacterium | reverse complement strand
GGGAAAATACTCTGCATGTATCCCGACTGCGGCGGAGAGCTCCGCCGCGCGCTGCGCGACGACGGCTCTGTCTACTGGGAGTGCCTGGGATGCGGTAATATATATAATGAAGAGAGAGCCGCGTAACCGTGCAGAAAGGAGCATGAGCGATGGAAACGGCACTGGAAGACAGAAACACCGAAGCGCCGGTAGAGTTTATAGACTACAGGGTTTCCGTCATAGAAAAGAAAATTGACGACATGAGCCAGGATATCCGGGAGATTAGAGCAGATGTTCGCAATATGGACGTTAGGTTGAATGCAAAAATCGATTCAAAAATCGATCAGTTGGAATCAAAGATGGATCAGAGATTCGAGAAGATGGAACAGAAGATAGGTCAGGATATCCGGGATATCAGAACAGATGTTTACAATATGGACATCAGATTGAATACAAAAATGGACAATAGCTTCAGATGGCTGATCGGCACATACATAGCTTTCTCAAGCATGATCCTGGCCGCTTTCTATGCCTTCGCCACCTTCCTCAAGCCTTAAACGGAAGGGATCGAAAGTCAGCGTGATAACGAGTGGCGAGAGAGAAGCGCGAGAGGAAAATAAGGGATTATGGAACACGGAACCCTAAAAGGCAACATTGCGCAAGTTCAAGTCATAACATGTCAATACGAGGAATCAAGAATTTCTGCATTTTATGAAATCACAGATAAAAACAGTGTTTCAGACATCGCTGACATTGCAATAAAACAAGCAAAACAACAGCATCATGAATTCTTTGAAATTCGGAATCAGCACGGAAAGGCACTCATGAGCGGAGAACGGATTGTTGGTGAATGGTGGCTTGATTTTTATATAACCCCAAAAGAAATTGAGCAATTCTGGATATAGTTTGATGTGATATAATTACCTTAACCACTTAAGCATAGAAGGTCCCTCCCTTTTTCGGTGTCCGCTAACACCGAAAGTTAACTAGGGAGGACTTCTTTTTTTTCAAAACTGGTAAAATAAAACTACCGTGCCACAGTATGACGAAGGGACCGCTATTTTCGCCGCCGTAAGACTTCGCGGTTGATTCCGCGTTGACCCATCTTTAGCGGGGTGGGTATCCCTATTAGAAGGGAGTGACCTTCATATGCGTGAATGGTTGCGGAGCCTAAGTTTCGAGTTCTACTTGAAGCTGGAACGTCTGGTGATAGTCGTAAGGCTTGATCCAGGCTCCACCGTTCCACCACCGGAGCGGGAGGCGGCGGGAGAGGCGTAGCCTCGAAAACGGGGGCTTGCGGCCACTATAGCACGATTTTGAAGAGCGCCCCGCAGTACGACAAATTACGGCGGCGCAATTACGACACAATCACTAAACAAAATTTGACTTACGGTCTAAAATACCCTATCATGTTACGGATAAAATTATTTGAGGAGGTGGATGGATGGTTTATAGTGGGACAAAGTTGGTCTATTCCGACGGGAAACCGCAGTGGCTTATGCCTGACGGTTCTTTAGTCCCGGCGAGCCGTCGCAGAGACGGTTCCTTAGCGCCGGGAACTCTGTATCTCAGAGACAGAACACGTGACGTTTTGCGGTTGATTCGGGGCTGATAGGCCGATAAGGGCGATAGCGCCCTTCAATATGTATTTCGGAGGTTCTTTATCTATCCTCACGGACGTTGTATAAAGACACGAAACAAAAAGCCGATCCTTCCGGGTCGGCTTTTTAAGTATAATATGCTTTTCTCGAAAATTTCCATAAGGAGTGGGCAGAAATGACTATGTTCAATCTTCCGGAATATCGCGAACCTCCTTTCGATGAGCCTCCGTTAAAGAACGCCCCGCCTGCCCGTACCGCGCCGGCTCCGTCTGACGGAACGGCCCCTCCCGGTTTTCATGCCCTGTCTATTTTCCCGGAGTACTTCAAGGTTGACGGCATCGGAGGCAAAAGCGCCTGGCTTCTTCCGGCGGAAAGCCGCATGGACTGCGTCCCGGTGCTCCGGGAACCGGCTTCGGGTCCGTGGATTGACGCCGTGGAGTTCCGCCGCCTCAAGCGCGGCGATTTGGTCGTCGTAGGCCGGACGGAGGACGGCAGCGAAGGCATTTATGTGGACTCCCTGGCTTTTTGCGAACGCGAAAAAGAATCTAAGGACGCCTTCGCGTTTCGGACGGGGCGCAGCCGCGAGACGGCTTATTCCCGCGATTACGACGAGCTTTATAAGCTGCTGCGCTACGAAAAGGAACACGGTTACATTGTATGGGTGCTGGGGCCAGCCGTGTCGTTCGACCACGACTCCCGCAACGCCATGACGCAGCTTATTGAAAAAGGTTACGCGCACGCCATTCTGGCCGGGAACGCCCTCGCCACGCACGACCTGGAGGGAGCCGCGTTCAAAACGGCGCTGGGACAGGATATCTACACGCAGGAAGGCCGGGCGAACGGGCACTATCACCACCTGGACCTGCTCAACATGGCGCGCTTGCACGGCAGCGTCGAAAAATTGATAGAGATGGAAAAGCTCAATGACGGAATAGTTTACGCCGCCATGAAGAACAGGATTCCTATGGTGCTGGCGGGTTCTATCAGGGACGACGGGCCTTTGCCCGAAGTATACGGAAACGTCTACGAAGCGCAGGACGCCATGCGCGAACATATACGCAAGGCGACCACTGTCGTCGCCCTCGCCACGCAGTTACACACCATCGCGGCCGGCAACATCACCCCATCTTACGCCGTCAGGGACGGCAAAGTGCGGCCGGTGTATTTCTACTCTATAGACGTCTCGGAGTTCGCCGTCAACAAACTCCGGGACCGGGGAACGCTCTCGGTCATCCCCATCGTCACCAACATACAGGATTTTTTGGTGCTCCTGAAAAACAACATCTGACGCCTGCGCAGTCCTGTCCAATCCCGCGCGCCTTGAGCCACTCCTCGCCGGGATGGCGGCGAAAGGCGAGCCAGGAAGCCGTTTGCAGGTGTATGCACTTTACCCGTATGGGGGAACCGCCGCTGTGCCGGATACCGCCTGCTCCGCCGCGGCGCAGGCGGTCAAAAAAAGCTGGCTTGAAGCGGCGTAAAAATTTCAAATGGGCCGGAGGCAGAAGGGCCATTCTGGCCAAACGGTGCTCCGCTTCGAAAATAAGCCACTCGCCGCGGGCATGGTTTTCGAGCCATTGTTCGAGTTCGCCTACCCCGCCGCTTGACTCGACGTTTCCGATGTGGCGGGCCAGCCAGGGGCACGTCAGCCAGAACGAGGTGGGAAAAGGGACGCCTCCCGAAAGGGGCGAGCAGACAACTGCGCGGGGGCAGCCGAACCGGCAGCGGTTTGCCGTGCCAAGGATAAGCGCCGGGTCGAATTTGCGCTCCGACATCTGCCGTTGGATAACACGAATATCCGACGGGCGGCGCTTTTCATAAAAAAACAGGAGGCGTTTGCCTCCCGGCGATACCGTTTTTAAGGTCATTTATGCGCTAGCTTTTCGGCTTGCCGCCCGGTTTTTTCTTGCCTGATTTCGGAGAGTTCGCCTTGCTGTTGAGATCGGCTATCTTAGATTCGCTGAGCTTCAAAAACGAAGCCATTTTTTTCTCGAAACTGTCGCCGGCCTCTTTCGTGACGGGGACGTTGATGATGGCCCGCTCTTCGGCTTTTTTCAGAGAAAGGTCAATACGCCCCTTTTCGTCAATTTTAATAACTCTGGCCTTGACGTTTTGATGCAAAGCCAGGACGTCCTCGACTTTCTTGACGAAGTTAAAGGACAGCTCGGATATATGAATCATCCCCTTCTGCCCTGTCGAAAGCCTCACGAATGTACCATACGGCATAATCTGTTCAACGACACAGTCCACAAGTTCCCCCACACGCGCCGAAGAAGTCTCGACCTTCTTCTCCTCAACCATTACTATTGCAAACCTCCCGAGTAAATTTTATTCATCGTTCATTACATCCAGCGCCATTCCAAGTTTTCTTTTATCCCCATACGCCTGTAAAGGTAAAGCCCTTTAACGTCGAAATGCCTACTCTGGGGATTATACCAGATTAAAAGCGTTCCTCGCCGTTTGTTCAAAGTCAATTTCACGACCGCGTCCTCGACTATGGGGCCAAACCACGCCAGAATCATCTCTCCTTCTTTCTTCGGGCGCGTGAGCTGCCATTGCAGCCTGTTCGCGCGCTCCTGCGGGAGAACGGACGCCTGTTTGGTTCCGTTGTGCGTCTTGGTTTTCAGCTTTGAAAACGCGCGCGGAAGCGCCTTGCCTAATGTATATCTTTTTATTTTGGCTTCTTTGACTTTTACCGACTGAGAGGAGAACTTAACCTCGCGGACTGAGCGTGACATATCGCCGCCGGACAGGCGGCTTGCGCTGACTACTTTAATCCGCGCGCCTGCCTGGACGGAGTGTACTTCGACGCCGCGCTTCTGGGAAAAAATCTGCGGGCTTGCAAGCTCGGGGGACACGGAATTTACTTTCAGCACTCCCAAAAAATGACGGTAAAAATAGTCTTTCACATCTTTAGTGATCAAGCGAGGGAATCCCTTCTACTCTTTTTCTTCCAGGGCGAGCGCTTTTTGGATACGTCCAAACGGCTCCAGCAGCTCCATGGTTTTGGCGGCGTCTACAAGCACGGCGGCGGCCTGTTTGACCTCGTCATCCTTTGTATTTTCGGGGAAAGCGACACGCAGCGGCGCGCTCACCGAGTCGGCCTGAACCAGGTATACCCAGGGCTCGCCGGAACTTTCCACGTTTCCGGCGGCGTCCATCGGAGAACGGTGCGACTGGGCCAGGTACAAAACCTTTCCCTTTGTAAGCGACTTGAGCGGCCCCAGAAGGTCAGGCTCCCTGCAAATCCAAAGCGAGGGTTTCGCCTCCACGGATTTCAGCAGGCTCTCCAGAATCAGTTCCTCCCGCAGATACACCTCGAGGGCGCTGCCGTACAAAATACGCTCCAGGCGCGAGGGCTTGATCGGATCCGTGTAGTAAAAACATATCGGAATACCTCTGAAATCCACGGCCAGAGCCGCTCCCCGAAAAAGCCCTTCCGCTCCGTCAACCGCGATATATCCCAAACTGCCGCTCGATACGGCCAAAAAAACACCCCCTGAACGTCGTGCGCCGGCTCAAGCGTAAAGCTCGAACTTTTTCGGCGCGCTTTTGACTTTGATTTCGAGTTCCGCGTTTGCCGGCTCGGCATATTTTTCGTTCTCCTCGGAGGGATCGCTTTGGGAGAAGGATTTTTTTTGCCCTTGCCCCTGTCCTTCCCGGCGGCGTTCCCGTTCTTCCTCCTCTTCCCTGCGCTTCACCTTCCTGGGCTCCGCGGCGGCCAGACCGGCCTGCACCGTCTGAGTGCGCCTCACGCTCTCCTTCACGATTTCCTTGCCTTCACCCGTTTGCAGCGCGGCGGCAATCGCGTCTCTGGAAAGCTGCGCGCTGCGCTCCACGTTAAAATGCGCAAGCTGAAGATCGACGGGCTGAATCATTTCATCACCTCCGGCAAAACGCGCTTAATAGTCAAAGTGGCGTATTTTGATCTCTCCGGCGCTTTCGTCGTAAACAAATGCCGTGAATTTTATCGGTTCCCGCACGGCGTAAGTAAAGCCTCTTATCGTGACGGTCACCCCCGGATAGCACATTTCTTTGACCCTTACCACGCCTTTGGACTTAGCCAGATCCAGACGGCTCTCCAGGTCGTTGAGTTCCGTCTGCATGGACTTCAGGGCGGCCTGCATCTGAAACTTGGATTTCATCGCCGCCACCATCAACGCGCGTTTGCTGTCGTCTATAGTTCCGGCTTTTTCCTGTTTTTTCAAGAAGGTCAGGTTTGTCTCCAACTTCTCAAGGCTTTCCTTGTGCTTGATAATCGAGGCCTGCAGTTCTTTGCGCCGTTCGGTCTGTTCGGGAGGAAGGCCGACTGTGACCTCCGTCTTCGTTCCCATCTCGCTTCCCAGCGTATTGCACACCACCGCCACCCCGGCTTGAATTTTGCCGCCGGCTATCTGGGATTTTTTCCCTCCCATGACCGTGATGGTGTTGTGTGCGCCCACGTCGCTGTGAAACACGGAATTTTTGATTCTTATTTCCCCGTTGCTGCGGATGTAAGCCTGGTCCGCGAAGCCCGCCGTGACGTTGCCGGCGGCGATTATACGGCCTTTGCTCATGCCTCGGATCCCGCCGGCTATGACTATGTCGGATTTGCTCTCGACCCTGGCGCCCTCCACGACTTCCCTGATTTCGATGCCGCCGCCGGCCAGCACTTGAAAGCCCTCGCGCACAGCGCCCAGTATCTTTACGCTTCCGGTAAAGTCCACGTTGCCCACGCTGAAGTCAACGTCTCCCTTGACCTCCAGCACGGGCAAAACCACCAGCTTATTTTCTTTGCGCGTAAGGCGTCCGTCTATGGCGGCGGTCAACTGGAGTCCGTCCTCGGAAACGTCCAGCCCTCCGGCTATGGGAAACGGTATGTCCTTGCCCGGCACGGCCTTAATCACGACGCCGGCGATTGTCATGCCGTTTTCTCCTTCGGTGGAGGGACGTTTGACGGCGATATGATCCCCCTGCTTGACGCTGACGAAAACGCTTCTCTCTTTGTGGTCTATTTTTTCCGCGTCCTGATCGGTTTCCGGCGCGTGATCCGGATTGACCAAAAGCTCTATTTGCGAATTTTTCCCGTTAACCGCCGGCTTGCCCTGAGCCACGGTCACCTGCTCGTCGCCCAGCTTCAATTCAGTCAGCTTTTTGATGGCCTCCTGGTCAATGCCGAAAACGACGCTTTTTCGTTCAAGAGATTCCGCAACGTCTTTCCCGCTTGGCCAGGGGTACGTGAAAAAAGGAGGTTCCACGCTTACGCTGGCCGTCATGTTGTCCTTGGACGTATGCACGACGACGACGGCGTGTCTTTCTTCCACGGGATCGCGTTCCGCTATTCTGCGGGGGTCGCGGTTTTTCTGCCTGGCAAATTCTTCCACGGCTTTCTCGTTGTATTTCCTGACTCCCTTATTGCGCAGGAAATTGGTCACGGAAGCCAACGTGAAATCGTCGGACAAAGCCGTGATCCATACTCCCTTCGAGTCGGCCTCTATTTTCAGAATATCGTCCGCCATAATCCCCCGCCCCCTATATGTGTCTTATGATGTAAGTCAAGCCGGCTCTTTTATCAACGCCCTGAGCGCCGCTATGGCCTTGCCGTGTATCTGCGATACGCGCGACTCCGTAACCCCTAGTATCTGCCCTATTTCTTTGAGCGTCAGCCCTTCATAATAGTAAAAGGATATCACCTGCATCTCCCTTTCCGGAAGCTGCGATAAAGCCGCTTTGATGCGGTTCATTTCGTCCTGGTTTTCAAGCGCCGCCACAATTCCTTCGCTGTCGTCCGAAAGAACGCCCTCCAGTTTGACGTCTCCGTCATCCAGGGCTATGACTTCGTCCAACGACACGATGTAGCTGCGGCTGGCCAATTCCAGAGTCTCTTTATATACTTTTTCGTCAACGCCCATTTCCTGCATAACCCATTCGTCATGCAAGCCGCCCTTGCTCTGCAAAATTTTTTCAATTGCCCTGTTGAATTTTTGCAGTTTTTCCCGGCCTGTCCTCGATATCCAGTCATATTTGCGCAACTCGTCAAGGACGGCCCCGCGAATCCGCGGCACGGCAAAAGTCTGAAATGAAAATCCTTTGGAGAGGTCGAACCTGTCTACCGCGTCAAGAAGGCCGAAAACCCCAAAGCTCAGGAGGTCTTCATAATCAAGCCCGGGAGGAGCGGAAACAGCCATTCTGCCTACCACATATTTTATGAGAGGGAGATATCTTTTTACTATTCTTTCCTTGTGCTCATCGGTGGGGGCAGCCGCATATGCGCTCCAAAGTTCGGCGTCCGGAATTTCAAGCCCCAAGGATATCCCCCCTTCTGAATTTATATCTCCGACATTTCCTTCTTGCCCAAAGTTTTTATCGCCAACATCCAGGTCGTGGTCGAAAATTCCACCGTCCTGCCCTTGTTTCCTCCGGTGTCCGACGATACCAGCGGTATCCCCAGCTTGGCCAGAATTGCCGTAGTTTCTTTGATGTTGCGTGAACCCACCGCTAAAAAGTCGGTAGGAGTACCCGGCAGCGCGAACATTTGAGCGCCCCCCGCTATTTTGGCTTTCATGCGGGTCTTCGACGCGCCTTTTTTTATCATCTCGTCCACCACCGCGGGGACAGCGGTATCCGCAAATTTTCCTACTTTTTCGCCCCCTTTTGAACCGTGGCTGTCGGGCAGCATAATATGCGCCATCCCCGCTATCTTAGCCACGGAGTCGAAAATCACCAGGCCAATGCACGATCCCAGGCCAAGAGTTATGAGTTTGGCGGGAGCGCTGACCACAACCAAATCAGCCATACCCACATGGTAAGCGTTTTCCATGCTACAGAACCTGCAACTTTCTCAAAAGAAGTTCCAGCGCGTCAGGGTCGGGCAACATCACTATGTTTCCGGAGATGTCCTGCTCGCTTTTGCCCGGTCCTCCAACTCGCAGCTCGGTGTTGACCAACACCGCCATATCTCCCATCTGGCCGAAAATAGCGACCACAACGTCCATAATCGAAGCCAGCATGTCATGGGCAACGCCCGGCGGCGTAATTTGATGCCGGGTTCCTATCAGCAGGTTTATAGCGTTCAAAAAAGAACTCAGGATTATGTTGCCCACCTCGGCAATGGCGCTGTCGATCATCTCCTGCGGCAAATCCTCCGGCATGTAACCTCCAAATTGCTGTTTCAGCAGAAGATCCACCATCAGGTTGGCGTCTTCTTCGTTTTGTATGAATATCAAACTGCACCCGAATTCTCCCAAAGAACGCACAAAAACCGCCGCCACAGGGGTGTCAGGGTCTCCGTAATAATCCGCTATGGAATAAATGGAAACCAAATCAGCCTTGGGGACGTCCATATCGATCATGCAGGACAAAAGCTGGGACAGGGCCGTCGCGGCGTTGCCCGTCCCGATGTTGCCCACTTCCTTGATGGCGTCAAGCTGCAAATAGTTGAAGGAACTCAGATCCAACATAAGTATATACCGTTCTCCGTTATCCTTTGGTGTACAAAGAAGCCACGTCAAGTATCAGAGCGACGTTGCCGTCTCCAAGAATCGTGGCGCCCGCTATGCCTTTGATTTTGGAAAGGAAGCGCCCCAGAGATTTTATGACTATTTCCTGCTGGCCGATCAGCTCGTCTACTATAAACCCTATCTTGTTTTTGCCTATTTTGACGACCACCACCGGGTATTCGTCGCGGTTGGACTCCTCCACGTCGGTGCACAGAACGTCGCCGAGATCGCTCAAAGAAAGCACTTCCCCGCGCAGGAGCGTTGCCGGTGAGCCGTGTACGGTCTTGATGTTCTCACGCTTGACCAGAATAGTCTCCTCCACGTTCTCCAGGGAAATGGCATACGTCTCGTCTCCCACTTTGATAAGGAGCGACAGCACTATGGCCAGGGTAAGCGGCAGGCGAACGTAGACGTTGGTCCCCAATCCATACTTGGAGACGAGATCCAACTGCCCCCCCAGCCCTTCAACTTTGGTTTTCACCGCGTCCATGCCGACTCCGCGCCCCGACAGGTCGGTGACGACCGGCGCCAGGCTGAACCCCGGCAGCAGGACAAGCTGTATCGCTTCCTCGTCCGACATGGCCACGGCTTCCTCTTCGTTCATCATGCCGCGCTCTATGGCTTTCTGCTTCACCAGCGCCGGGTCTATCCCGCTGCCGTCGTCCGATACCTCTATGATTACTCCGCTGCCCTCCTGGTAGGCGGAGATTTTGAGCGTTCCTTTTTCCGGCTTGCCTTTGGCGCGGCGCTCCTCCCGCGTTTCGATGCCGTGGTCGAGCGAATTTCGGATCAGGTGAACCATGGGATCCCCTATCTCGTCTATCACCGTGCGGTCAAGCTCGGTTTCCTGCCCTTCGAGGTAGAGTTCCACTTCTTTTCCCAGAGTTTTGGACATATCGCGTATCAGCCTGGGGAAACGGTCAAAGGTAAAGGATACCGGAACCATGCGCAGCTTTGTGACAAGTTCCTGAATGTCTCCGGAAATTCTGCCCAACTGGGACAAAGGCTCGTCGAATTCGCGGAGGCGCGCTTCCTGCACAAGCCTTTCCACGCGGGCGCGGCCTATCACCAACTCCCCGACAAGGCTCATCAGCTTGTCCAGGCGGCCGATATCGACGCGCACGGTCTGGTTGGCTTTCTTGGCGTCCGCCTTTGGAGGGGGCACAACCGGGTGGGGCACGGGGTGAAGCGGTTCGGGCGCTTTTACCGTTTGCGGGCTGGGGTCGGCGGCTTTCTCCTGGGGTTCTTGGGGTTCCGCGCCGGCAGCTTCCGCGTCGCTTTGCTTCAGTTCCTCCAATTTGACCTCCGCTACGTCGCTGATCTTAAAAATTGTGTTTTTAATCTCATCGGCTTCTTGTTCAGAAGCGAGGAATACCATAAAATCAAGCGCGAAATCCTCGTTTTCCAGCGCTTCGATGGATGGCTCCGTTTTGACGATGTCCCCCATTTCCTCAAGCCGGTTGACCACCATGTAAGCGCGGGCCGCCTTCAAAAGGCAGCTTTCGCTCAGGAAAACGTGAATTGCGTAGATTGCTTTGCCCATTTTGGCGGCTTCGGTCATCCATTCTTTTTCCTGCCTGGACAAATGGTTGATAACGTCGGCTTCCGCCTGTTCGTCGAACTCCGCCTGCTCTTTTTGCGCGCCGTTCAAGTCCAGGTTGCGCAGGGCCGTCACCAGTTCGGAAACATCCATGTGGGCCTCCGTGCCGCCGCCTCTGATCGAGTCCACCATGGCCTGCATGGTGTCCAAAGACATAAACATAATGTTCATGTCGGAATCATCGAGGTGATGAACTCCCTTTCGGGCCGTGTCCAGGCGGTCTTCCAGAGCGTGCGTCAACGCCGCCATTTTTTCGAAACCCATCGTCGCCGACATACCCTTCAGGGTATGGGCGGAGCGAAAAATTTCGTTGATGACGTCAATATCGGTGGTATTTTTTTCCAGCGCCAGCAGAAGGTCATCCAACCTTTGCAGGTTATCGCCCGCTTCATCCAAAAAAGCGCCCAGGTACTGGTTCACATCCATCTCAGTCATGGTTTACCATCCCCAAACTCGTAAATTCCAAAACGTTTTGTTACCATTTTAGTTCATTTTATCCTTTTACGCTTCTCAAAAGCGCATCAGGAATATCGGTTAAAGGGAGAAGTTCATCCACCGCCCCCGCCTCCACGGCAGCCTTCGGCATACCGTACACCACGCAGGTTTCCTGCGATTCCGCGATAACGTAAGCGCCCCTGGCGCGGAGTTCGGTAGCTCCTTCAGCGCCGTCCCGCCCCATGCCGGTCAGGATGACCGCGACCACATTGCCTCCGTATTCATCCACGATACTTAGAAACATTATATTAGCAGAAGGCTTGACAGACAACACCGGAGGCGCGTCTGACAATCCACAATACGGCGTTCTGTTCGGGCGCCGCTTTATCAGCAGGTGACTCCCCCCGGGGGCGACGTACGCGTGCCCCGACTTCAAATCCATTCCCTCCTCGGCCTCCAGAACCTTGATTTTGGAGAGCGAACTCAGCCTTTTCGCGAAAGAGGCCGTAAAGTCTTTCGGCATATGCTGAGTTATGACGATAGGGACGGGGAAATTTCCCGGCAGGCAGGTCAATAGCTGCTGCAAAGCCATGGGGCCGCCCGTGGAAGCCGCTATGGCGATTATATCCCTTTTCCCTTTTTTGACGCTCGCCGGCCGGGACTCCGGGCTGCGGGCAACCGCGGCGCCCATAGTGCGGACGTGCGCGCTTTTGGCCGCCACCACTTTGGAGATGAGTTCCGCGCTGACCTCTTTCAGGTTGAGCGAAATTGCGCCGGACGGTTTCGGCACAAAGTCCAGAGCCCCAAGAGACAGTGCCTTGAGCGTGGTCTGCGCCCCTTCCTTGGTCAGGCTGCTGACCATTATGACCGGGATGGGGTTGGTTTTCATTATTTCCTCCAGGGTGGAAAGCCCATCCTTGTTGGGCATTTCCACGTCGAGAGTTATCACGTCGGGGGATAGCTGCCTGATTTTCCCCAGGCAGTCCACCCCGTCTCTGGCAATTCCCACAACCTTGATGCGCGGGTCGGAAGAAAGGATATCTTCCAGCATTTTCCGCATCAACGCCGAGTCGTCAACAATGAGAACCTTGATTTTCGATCCGTCCATGAAATTATCCTCGCGTCATCAATTCCTGCTGCCGAATGTAGCCGCCCATGATTTTTTCGGCGGAAACGGACAAACTCTCGTAAGCGAAACCAACCACGGTATTGCTTGTTTTCTTCCCCAATATTTTTACGAGCTTTCCCACTATAAAAAAGGAGTTGCCTCCAATTTTCATTGACAAAAGATAACGGCCGCCCTCAAGGCAATAAGGAACAAGGTTTTCTTTCAGCGAAAGCCCAATGCCGCCAAGGCTGATGTCGGATATGCGCACCGAAAACCACTCGCTTGGAGGCAAAACGGCATCCGCCGGTAGATCCTCCATTTCCGGGCCTCCAAGGAAAAAAGCGTTCGCGCTTATGGAGGTCGGCACCCTTACGAACATTCTGCGCTGCAGTTTCTCCAGCGGCGTTACGAGCTTCAGCCACAAAAGCGGAATCGCCACGTTTAAGGAACTGCGGCTCGCCACCGTGTCGGCCTGATATATGCAATTGGGCGTCTCGATTTTCATCAAAAGCGACGTACCGCGCAAAGCCGGCAAAAAAGCTCCTTTGAGCGTGGGATGATACACCCCCGCCAGGCCGTCCTCAAGTTCTTCCAGGGTCGAATTGTAACTTCCCTTATAAAGCCCCGACGTTATCACCAGCTCTATCCTGGAGCCAATCAAATTGTCCAGCAGTTTACGCGCTTCTTCGGTTTCCTGCGGCATGGCTCATCTCCCGACGAAATATCCGCGGGCCAGACGATAAAAAAACGCCTTCAACCCCCTGGGCTGGCCCACGCCTGCGAAATCCCCGCGCGGAGCGGCGGATGACAGCGTACCCACAATCGATCTGACGCACTTGGCGGCCGGAGAGTCCGGGAAAAGCCTGTAGAAAGGTTTTCGCACGCGCACCGCCTGTTCGACAAAAGAGTCTTTAAGTATACAGCCTATATAGCTTACCGGCAGTTCCAAAAACTGACTGGCCGCCGTTTTGAGCCTGTTTGCCACTTCCTGCCCCTCACGTTCGCTGTTGGCCATATTGACTACAAAAACTATGTCCTTCTTTTCCCTGCTTTCGCCCGAGTTCTTCAGCGCTTTCAAAATGCCGTAGGCATCCCGTATGGCGGTGGGCTCCGGGGTGGTTACCAAAACCACGGTATCCGCCGCGGACGCGAAAGACAGCACGGATTTGTGAATTCCGCCGCCGGTGTCCACAAGCAGGACGTCGGCCCTGTCTTCGAGAAACCCCACGTTGTCTATTAGTTCCACCAACTGCCCCTCGTCCAGATCCGCCAGTTCCTTGATCCCGGAACCTCCGGGCAGCATCCATATATTGTTCTCCAGCGACACTAAGACGTCTTCCAGTCTTTTACTGCCGTCAATCAGATGGGACAGGTTATATTTTGCCGTGATTCCACAGAGCATGTCAAGGTTAGCCAACCCCAAATCGGCGTCCAGAAGCACGATTTTCTTGTCCTGTTCCGCCATGGCGCAAGCCAGGTTTATGGATATGTTGCTCTTGCCCACCCCCCCCTTTCCGCTGAGAACCGTAAGGGTTTTCAAATTGCCGAAACTTTTGCCCTTCTGCTTCTGCCGTTCTACGATACGCCTCAGTTCCCCGGCCTGATCGGAAAGTGTCGCGCTGCGGCTCACGGTGCGGCGCTCCTGACTTCGTCGCCCATCAGCAGGCCGGCCAAACGCGCCCCTGAAGCCACTTCTATGTCGTTAGGCACGTTTTGCCCGGTGGTAAAGAAAGAAACCGGCAGATCCAGCGACTTGACCAGGTTGAATATAGGCCCGTAGCTGACGGTCTCGTCGAGCTTCGTAAAAATCACGTGGGAAATCGGCACACCCGACATACGCTCCACCACGTCCAGCATGTCTTTGTACTTCATGTTGGCGGCCAGAACGAGGTGTACGGCGTCGGGTTTGAAAACTTTGTGCAGCGTCTCGAAGGCTTCCAGGTTTTTGCGGTCTTTTTGACCCCGCCCCGCCGTGTCCAGCAAAATAAGCTCGGCGTTTTCGTGCTCGGCCAGAATACGGGTAAAATTCTCCACCTCGAAAATAACCTCTATGGGCACTCCCAGTATTTTTGCGTAAGTTCTGAGCTGATCCACGGCGGCTATCCTGTAGGTATCGCTGGTCAGCAAAAGGACGTTTTTATGTTCCCAAAGCGCCTGAATAGCGGCCAGTTTGGCGATGGTAGTGGTTTTTCCGGCGCCGGTGGGACCGAACAGCATTATCTTTTTCCCGCCCAGCGCGTTGGGAGAGGTATCGGCCGCGCACTTTATCCTGGACTCGAGCCATTTCGCGAAAGGTTCGCGCACATTGTTCCCCTTATATTCCTGAACAAGCGAGAGCGCGTAATTCGGTTCCATTTCCGAAGAAACAAGCCGCTGATAAACGTCCTCCATGCCTCCGACCTGCGCGGGCGCCGCCGGCGTGACGCCCATCAGCCCCGGCTCGAATTTATCGTTTACGGGCGCAATTGAAGGTCCCTGCGTTAAAGGACCCTGCGCCGGGCTTTCGAGGTGTTTCAATATCGTGTCCAGCCGCTTCGTCAGATGGTCGACTTCTTCTCTCAGCCTTAAAGTCTCGGCGTCTCCGTTCTCACCCGGCGAAACCTGCGCCTCCGCGGCATTGGCCAACCCGGCCTGAGAAATGTGGACGCTGTCGAATTCTCTGGGGTTTTTGACTCCGGCCCCGACGCCTGCCGGAGAATAGATGATCTTCGCCGCCCCGCCCCCGGCTGGAGCCGCCCCGGCCGGGCCAACCCCGGTCGGAAGTATAGGCTGCTGCCCCCGATACGCCGCTTCCTGAGTTTCTCCGCCGCCTCCCCGCGGTTCCGTGGCCTGCTTGAACTCCAGGAGCTTTTGAAAAGCCACCAGCCTCTCTTTGGCCGCCGCGTCGTTGTCTTTTTCTTTTTTTTCGGGCTTGCTTTCGTCCTGTAAAATTCCGGCCGATACCTGGAGGACGTGGCGCTGGAAGAGACCCATGAAACCGCCCACCCGAACGACGCGGGTGGATAAAATGACGGCGTCTTTGCCCAGGCGCTCGCCGGCCAGCTTCAGCGCCTCCGCGTCATCTTTGGCTTCAAAGGTAATCTGATTGAGCACCCGCATTTATTCCACCATTCCCACCGTCTTGATTTGAACTCCACTGGCAATTTCATTATAAGATACCACAAAAACGCTGGATAATGACCCCTCAATCAAACGCCTGACTATCAGGCGGACATTGGGGTGCACCAAAAGCACCGGCGTCATGTTTTTGATCACCATGTCGTCAATGGCCCTGGAAATGGAGCTTATCATCTTCTGCACCTCGCGGGGGTCGAGGTTGAGCTGCCACCCTCGCGCCAGATCCCCGTCCATTGCCGCCATTATCTTCTGCTCCCAGTTTGGGGACAGAGTGGCCACGGTGATGACGCCGTCGGCCTGAATCTTCAAAGATATCAAGCGTCCCAGGGACTCCCGCGCCCGTTCCGTAAGAAAATCGACGCTGCGCGACAGCTTGCCGTAATCGGCCAGCGCCTCGAATATCGTTACGAGGTCGCGTATCGGAACCTGTTCGCGGATAAGGTTCTGCAAAACCTTTTGTATCTCCCCGAGCGAAAGCGAGGCCATAAGGTCTTCCACAACCGCCGGGGCGTTTTCCTTCACCATTTCCGTCAATTTCTGAACTTCCTGCCGCGTCAGCAGCTCGGCCCCGTTTTTCTTTATGACTTCCGACAAATGCGTCGCAAGAACGGAGGGAGCGTCAACCACCGTATAGCCCATTGACTCCGCCTTGTCCCGCAGGTCGGGGGAGATCCAGAGCGCGGGCAGCCCAAACGCCGGTTCGGTCGTGGGGATGCCGACCAGATCCTCCTCCACGGCGCCGGTGTTCATGGCCAGATAGTGATCCGGCAGAAGTTCCCCCCGGCCCGCTTCCGCCCCCTTCACCCTCAACACGTACTCCGTCGGCTTGATCTGTATGTTGTCGCGGATGCGTATAGGCGGAACTACGAGGCCGAGTTCCACCGCCATCTGCTTGCGTATGGTTCCGATGCGCTCCAGCATGTCCCCGCCCTGAGCCGGGTCCACAAGGGGAATTATAGCGTATCCGATCTCGGCCTCCATCGGTTCCACCGTAAGAAGCCGCATGACCTCTTCGGGGGACGCCGGGGAAGCGCCCGCCTGGGCGTCGGAGCGAGGGGCTCCCGGGGCCTGCGGCGCGCCCGGAGGGCTTCCCTTTCCCGCGCTTTGCTGCTGCTGCTTTTCGGCCGCTTCGATTTCCTGAACCGTGCCCTCGCGCTCCACCATGTAACCCATAGTGCCTATCGAAGCTCCCAGCAGCACGAAGGGAACGGTTGGAAGCCCGGGTATGATAGCCAGCGCAAACAGAAGTCCCGAGCCTATGTAAAGGGGACGGGGATATTTGGTGAACGCCCCCACCAGATCCTGTCCCAGGTCGGATGTGGCGGCGGCGCGGGATACTATTACGCCCGTCGCCGTGGAAAAAAGCAAAGCCGGTATCTGGGACACCAGCCCGTCGCCGACCGTCAGAAGGGTGTATACCCTGGCGGCGTCCCCCGCCGTCATCCCCCTCTGGAAGACGCCTATGGCAATTCCTCCCACGACGTTGATGACGGTTATCAGAAGCCCGGCGATGGCGTCCCCCTTCACGAACTTGGACGCGCCGTCCATAGCGCCGTAAAAATCCGCCTCGCGCTGAATGTCTCTTCTGCGTTCTTTGGCCCCTTCCTCATCTATCAGGCCGGAGTTCAGATCCGCGTCTATCGCCATCTGCTTGCCCGGCATGGCGTCCAGCGTGAAACGCGCCGCGACCTCGGCCACGCGCTCGGCGCCCTTCGTTATGACCACAAGCTGGATGATCACCAGGATAAGAAAGATGACGGCGCCCACCACGTAATTTCCCCCGACCACGAACGACCCGAAGGCCGCTATGATGTTCCCGGCGTCGCCATACAACAGAATAAGGCGCGTCGTGGACACGTTCAACGCTATGCGGAAAAGCGTGACGATGAGCAGCAGGGTTGGGAAGACCGATAACTCGAGGGCGCGCTTTACGTAAAAAGTTATGAGAAGAACCATCACGCCAAGCGTTATGTTGCAGGCCAGCAGGATGTCGATCAGCAGCGTCGGCAGAGGGATGACCATCATGACGACGACAAGCACCATCAGAAGGGCCACACCTATGTCCGAGTAATGGAGTATTTTTTTCAGCACGGACATTTCCCCTGCCGTTGTTGACGCCATACAATCCTCTCCTTTTGCGTTCTGCGTTGCGCACCCCTGTTTTGAGAAATTATAACTTAACTTCACTCAATTAGTGCGGAAAATCATTTTCGTGCTATAATCCGTTAAAAATTTGCCTTTTGAGGAGGATTGATCGTATTGATTTCCAAAGAGTACGTAATAAACAATCCTACTGGCCTTCATGCCAGGCCCGCTTCCGTTTTGGTCGAGACAGCGAAAAAATTCAAGTCCAGCATTACCTTGGAATGTGACGGTAAGAAGGTAAACGCAAAAAGCGTCCTTAAGCTCATGTCTGGGGGAATAACCGGGGGAAAGACCGTCAACGTTGTCTGCGACGGCGAAGACGAAGGAGAATTGATGGCCGCTGTGGGAGAGCTGTTCGAGAATAATTTTAACGAAGGAACAGGAGAGTCCTGACAGATGGAGACCTTCAAAGGAATCGCCGCTTCTCCTGGATTTCAGCTAGGCGAGGCGATTTGCCTCCATCCTGTACAGACCGCGGTCGACACGGCTCCCATAAGCGAAGATAAGGTAACGGAAGAAACAGAGCTTTTCGAGAAAGCCATGCAGTCCGTGAAGGAGAAGATCAGTTCAAACATCGCGGATTCAAAGAGCCGAGGGCACGCGGCAACGGCGGAAATTCTCGAAGCGCACCTGACCATTCTGGGAGACGAGGAATATGCCAACGAAATCATCGAGCTGATCCGGGACGAGCATAAAAACGCCGCCCACGCCGTGGACACCGTTACGCAAATGTACTTTCAGCAATTATCCTCGCTTGACGACCCTATTCTCAAGGAGCGCGGCGTAGACATCAAAGACCTGGGCGGGCAGGTTCTTCTCGCTATTTCAGGACAGGACAGGCCCTCCATCGCGTCCATGGGCGAGGGACGCATAGTAGTTGCCCACGAGTTCACCCCTTCCGACCTGGTTGAATGCGCCAGAGGAAAGGTGGCGGCCATCGTAGCCGAGACGGGAACCCCCACGGCGCATATAGCGATTATGGCCAAAAGTCTGAGAATAACGGCGTGTCTGGGCGTGCAGGAGGTTTTGAGCGCGTTTCAAGACGGCGACCGCGTCATCGTGGACGGGGAAACGGGGATAGTGATACGCAACCCCGACGAGGCGACGGATCGGGAGTACAGGGAAAAGCGCGAGGCGCATCTGCGCTTCCTTGACGAGCTGACGAACATAAAAGACCTGCCGTCGGTTACAAGCGACGGTTCCCGAAAAATACAGCTCGCCATCAACCTAAACTCGGTGGAGGGCTGCGACGAAGCCGCCGAGTCCGGGGCCGAGGGCGTGGGGCTGTTCCGTACCGAGCTTTATTTTGTCGAATGCGACGCTCCTCCCAGCGAGGAGACGCAGTTTCAGGCTTATCGCGAAGTCGCGCAGAAATTTGCCCCCCACGGGGTCGTCATCAGGACGCTGGACGTCGGAGGGGACAAGGAAATTTCCTACATCCCGATCCCGCCGGAGATGAATCCATTTCTGGGGCTGCGCGGCATACGTCTCTGCCTTGACAGAAAAGACCTGTTCAAAACTCAGTTGAGGGCTTTGCTGCACGCGAGCGCCTACGGAAATGTCCACATCATGTATCCCATGATCTCCGACCTGCAGGATCTGGAAGCGGCCAACGCGGTTCTGGACGAGGCAAAAGAGGAACTGGAAAAAGAGGGGATACCTTTCAACTCTCAGGTTCCGGTCGGCGTTATGATAGAAGTCCCTTCCGCCGCGCTCCTGGCGGATCAGCTTGTCCGGGGGGTAGACTTTTTCAGCATAGGAACCAACGACCTGACGCAGTATACTCTGGCGGTGGACCGCAACAACGACAGGATCGCCGCCCGGTATAACCCCATGCACCCCGCCGTTCTGCGGCTGATAAAGCACGTGGCGGAAGTAGCCCACCAGCACGGGAAGTGGGTAGGCATCTGCGGGGAGCTGGGGGGAGACAAAAACGCCACCGCCGTTTTGATCGGTTTGGGAATTGACGAGTTGTCAATGAGCGCCGCCAACATCCTGTCGATAAAGCACGTAATTCGCAACACCCTGGCGACGGACGCGCTCGCCGCCGCGGAAAGGGCGATTCAAACGGCGCCGCACAGGGTTTATCCCGACAAACCCGACAGCAGCAAACCTGATTCCACCGCCAAGTCCGATACCGGTAAATCCGATACCGGCAAACCCGACGCTAAACCTGCGTAGCGAAGACCAGGCAGATTAAAAACAACGGCTCCCAGCTTTTCGCCGGGAGCCGATTTGCGTTTCCAGTCTTCTAGTTTTCCGGTTTGTCTCTCTTGCCCTCGTAGTTTTTATCTCCCTGAAGCAGATCCTCAATCTCCCTGACCGCTTCCTCTGTCGTCTCGCAGCGCTTTATGATCTTCACCACCATACGCAATACCCCAAACCACTGTTCGTTTGTCATGATCTCCGCTCCTTCCGTTGCCTGCATTCGCAGCGCTCCTTTCGGCTCAACGGCATCCGCACGAGCACGAGCCGCAGTTGCCGCCGCAGTTCTTGGAGCCCTTCAGCGACGGGCCTTCCAGAAGCATCAGCGTTTTGCCCCGGCATTCCGGGCAGCGCAGGGAGGGGCGGCAGGCGTCCTGCCCGAACGTATGCGAGCACTCGGCGCATTTGAAGACTCTGGTTTCCGCCATTTTATATGTTTCCTATCGTGGCGATCATGACGGCCTTTATAGTGTGCATACGGTTCTCGGCCTCGTCGAACACTTTTGACGCGGGAGACTCGAAGACGTCTTCCGTGACCTCGCTGCCCTTGACCGCCGGAAGGCAGTGCAGGAAGATCGTGGACGGCTTGCCCGAGGCTTTCATGAGGGCGGCGTTCACCTGATACGGGGTCAGCAGTTTGACGCGTGTTTCTTTTTGGTCTTCTTCCCCCATGGAGACCCATACGTCGGTGTAAATCGCGTCGGCGCCCTTGACCGCGGCCCTGGGGTCGTCCGTTATCCTTATCTCCGCGCCGCTTGCCTCCGCCGCGCCCTTGCATTTGTCCACAAAAGCCGGGGTAGGAAAGAGCTCTTTGGGGGAGCCTATCACGAAGTTCACGCCCATTTTCGCGCAGCCTGTCATCAGGGCGCTGGCCACGTTGTTCCGCCCGTCGCCCACATACGTGATGGAGAGCCCCTTGAGCTGTTTGCCGAAGTTTTCCTGCATGGTCAGCAGGTCGGCCAGAACCTGCGTTGGGTGATCCGCGTCCGTCAGCCCGTTCCATACCGGCACGCCGGCCCACCGCGCCAGTTCCTCGGCCAGGCTCTGCTCGAAACCGCGGTACTCTATTCCGTCGAACAGCCTCCCCAGAACCCGCGCCGTGTCCCTGACGTCCTCCTTGCCTCCCAGGTGAATGTCGTTTTTCCCCAAAAATTCGGGGTGCGCGCCTTCGTCGACGCAGGCCACGGTAAAGGCGCAGCGCGTACGCGTAGACGCCTTCTCGAACAGAAGGGCCACGTTCTTGCCCGCCAGGGCCGTCCCCCTGATCCCGGCGCGTTTTTTAGCCTTCAGGTCCGCGGACAAATCCAGAAGGTACGCTATCTCCTCAGGCGTAAAATCCAAAAGCGTCAGGAAACTTCTCCCTTTAAGGTTCACCGGCATGGACAACCGCTCCTTTCAAAAATATAAATTTATATTTTTATATAAACGAGAAAAACTTCGGCAGAACCGCGGGGAGGTCGTCGAAGGCGTATTCCCCCGCCACTTTTCCCTCTTTGAACAGCACAGCGCCGACGGGGGCTCCCGCGATACCGAAATGTGCGGACTTGGCTTCCTGTGGGCCGTTGACCTCGCAGCCCATTACGGCGACCGTCGTGCCGTCCGGCAAACCGGAGAGCATCGGCTCCACCAGTTTCAGCAGGTTTTTCACGTCGGTTCTGCGTCGGCCGCACGTCGGGCACGATATCAGGTCAACGCCCCGCTTGCGCAGCCCCAGCGCCTTCAGTATCTCGTAGCCAGCCCTTACTTCCCGCTCCGGCTCGTCCGTCAGAGAAACCCGTATGGTGTCGCCTATGCCCTGCTGCAAGAGGGCCGCAATGCCGACGGCGCTTTTTATGATTCCCCCGTCTCCCGGGCCGGCCTCCGTAATTCCGATATGGAGCGGCAGGCCGGGATATTCTCCGGCTATGAGCGCGTTGGCCCTCACCGTATCCCCAACCGACGAGCTTTTGGCGGATAGGATCATGGCGGCGTCGGAAAAACCGCTGTCCAGGAGCAAATCCGCCTGTTCCCGGACAGCTATGAGAAGGGCCTTCGCCGTATCTCCCTTTGCCTCCGCCCTGTGACGCGCCGAAAGCGAACCCGCGTTGGCCCCTATCCGTATGACAACGCCAAGGTCCCCGGCGGCGGCGATCATCTCGGACAGTTTGTGTTTGGGCATGTTGCCCGGGTTGATGCGTACGCTTGAACAGCCGGCCTTCATAGCGGCCACGGCTATGGACGGGTCGAAGTGTATGTCCGCCATCAACGGAAGGGACGTACGTTCGTTAAGCCATGCCAGGGGTTCAGCCAGGTCGGCGGACGGCAGCGCCGCGCGCGCCAGTTCGCATCCCTCTTCCAGAAGGCGCTCGCATTGGGCAAGGCATTTTTCCCTCTCCCGGATATCCTCTTTAAGCATACTCTCGACGCGGACGGGGGCTCCCCCGCCGACGCCGAGAGTTCCTATTCTAACGCTTCGCTTCATTCCACGAAAAACAGGTTGTATATGTCCTTCCAGGTGACGAATATCATCAGGGATATCAGCAGCACAAACCCGGCCGTGTGAATCCAGTTCTCGACCTTTTCGGGCAGGCGGCGCCGTAAGACCATCTCCAGAAGCACGAAGATGATGCGCCCGCCGTCCAGGGCCGGGAACGGCAGCAGGTTCAGGAGGCCGAGGTTCAGGCTTATGAGCGCCAGGAAGGTTATGAAGCTCCACGGGCCGTCGCGCATGGCTCTGCCCGACATGGACGCTATGCCGACGGGGCCGGTCACGTCAACCTCCTGCTTCCCGGCGATCAACCCCCATATGCTCCTGAGCATCATAATCGTCAAGTCTTTGGTGTAACCCACGGCGTTTTTCAGCCCTTCATGAATGGGATAACGCGCCAGCGCGGGAGTTATCCCCAGCATGGGATAGCCGTGAGCCTCGCTGAACGGAATGGACGCCGTGATATTGAACGTCACATCCCCTCTCTCGACCGTGAAGATAACGTCGCCCTCCGCGGCGGCCTCGCGCAGCTTGACGGACATCTCGCGCCACTCCGAAACCCGCGTGCCGTTGACCTCCAGAATACGGTCTCCCGCCTGAAAACCGGCCTTCTGGGCGGGGAAGCCATCCATCAGAGTCCCTATCCGGGTGTCGCGCATGTTCGGCACGCCGTACCCGCACAAAAACGCCATAGTCAAAACAAAAGCCAGCAGGACGTTGCCGACCGACCCGTTGAACAGTATGAAAAAGCGCTTCCACGCCGGCTGTTCGTTGAAGCCCATGCCGGGAACGACGGGATCGTCGTCCTCATCCTCTCCCTCTCCCACGCTGGTCATACCGGCCAGGCGGCAGAAGCCTCCGAAGGGGATGGCGCGCAAAGACCAGAGAGTATGGTATCTGCCGCTTTTGTCCGTCCTTCTTATCTGCTTCAAAGCCGGTCCCATGCCCAGGGCAAACTCATGAACCTGAACCCCAAGCAGCCATGCCGTTATGAAGTGCCCCAGCTCGTGAACCAGGACGCACAGCCCTATCACTATCAGGAACGACACGAAACTCACCGCGAACGACCCCAAACTTGCCATTTTAACGTATCTCCTCGATAATGTAATTTATCGCGCTTTTGCGTCGCATATGGCGTCGCAGCGCGTTCTTCCCCATTCCAAAACATCCAGCGCCTCGCTCAGGGAACGGGGGGGAGGGCCGGACCAGGACGCCATCGTCTCCTCCACCGCCTCGGGAATAGCCGTGAACGGTATATCCCTTTTCAGGAACCGATCGACGGCCGCCTCGTCCGCTCCCACCAGAAGGGCCGGATACGCGCCTCCCTTTATCATGGCCTCCTTCGCCAGCCTGAGCGCGGGGAAACGCGCTTCGTCCACCGGGTCGAAGGAGACGGTTTTGCCGACCAGAACAGGTCTGGGGAAAGCGGCGTTCGGCGACAGACGCTCGGGCCAGAACAGGCAAGACGACGCCGGAAGGCGCATATCCGGCTCACCGGCCAACATTTTGACGCACCCGTCCTCCAGTTCAACAAGCCCGTGAACAAACGAACCCGGAGAAACCAGGGCCTCAACCCGGCCGGGAGCCAGATCGAAAAGGAACATGGCCTCGATCAGCTCTATCCCCTTGTTCATGAGGGTGGCGCTGTCAATCGTTATCTTTGCCCCCATGTCCCATACCGGGTGTTTCAGCGCCATCTCCGGCGTGACCTTTCTCATGTCCTCCAGGCTCCATCCGCGGAACGGGCCTCCCGACGCCGTCAGGTAGATTTTGCGCGGGGGGGAGCTTTCTGCGTGGAGGCACTGCCATATCGCGTTGTGCTCGCTGTCCAGGGGGCGGAGTTGGTCACGCCCCTGCACCAGAGGCATTACCCACGCTCCGCCCACAACTATGCTCTCCTTGTTTGCCAGGGAGACCTCTTTACCGGCTTTCAAAGCCGTTTGCAGCGCCTCTATGGCCGCCGTGCCGGAGGACGCGAAGACCACGTGATCCACATCCGGGTCCTGAACCAGCTCTTTGAGTCCAGCCGCGCCTATAAGCGCCTGTTCAGGGTATCGCAGCCGTTTTGCCGCGTCCCGTTCGGCCAGGCAAAGTTTCCCGGCTCCGAACTCCTCCGACAGGCGGCCCAGTTTTTCGGCGTCCTTAGCCGCGGCCAGGGACACGACCCTCAATTTGTCCCTGTGATTGCGGCATACGTCAAGAACCGACGAACCGACGCTTCCCGTGGCTCCTATAACCGCCACGCTCTTTAGGATTCTGCTCATTCCAGGAATACTCCGAAGATGAGATAAGTCAAAAGGCTGTTTATGAGAATACTGTCGAACCGGTCCAGCGCGCCGCCGTGTCCCGGTATGATGCTGCCGGATTCCTTGACCCCGGTTTCGCGCTTGACCAGCGACTCGGCCAAATCGCCGAACTGCCCGGCGAACGCGCATACGACGCCTATCAGAAACAACGGAAACGGAGGCTGCTCCTGAAAGTATATTATCATGGCAATCATCAGCACGCTGCCCAGCGCGCCGCCGATAAAGCCCTCCCAGGTTTTGTTGGGGCTTACTTTCTCGCACAGGAGCGTCCTGCCCCACCTCGTTCCCACCAGGTACGCCGCCACGTCGCAGCTCCAGGTGCAGGCAAAAAGGGCGACAAGAAGCAGGCGGCCGGTGGGCATGTTGCGCAGCAAAATCAGGCATGTCCACGGCACGATTATAAATAAAATTCCCGACAGGGTTCCTCCCGTGTTCAATATGGCCAGGCTGCCCCCCGATATCTGGCGGCGGACCATTTCAAGCATCATTATCGAGTAGACGGTAAGGGAGAGGATTATGACGATGGAAACGGGCCTCACTCCTTCCGCGGAAGAAAAAATCACGGCCAGGGCGGAGATGTATCCTATCCCGCGCGAAACTTTGAACTGGGTGGACAAGAGGCGGTAATACTCCGCCAGCGACAGGAGCGACAGCACCGACACCACCATAAACCACATCCAGCCGCCCTGATAGATGCCTCCCATGATGCCGAAGACGACAGCCGTCCCGCTGAAGGCTCTCAGGACAAAGTTGTTCTGTTCCGGTCGGGACACGCGTTCCCCTCCTTTCTGTATGCGTCCAGCCGCTCTTTGAGCGCCCGGACGTCCTGCCACGTAAGTTCCTTCGGGCTTCCCTTTTTCCGGGATTCGTCGCGCAGAAGGTAACTGGGGTGGAACATCGGAAAAACCTCTATTCCCCTCCACTCGAACCATCGTCCCCTGATGGAGCTGATTGACTCCGTGGTCTTAAGTATCCATTTGGCCGACGTGGCTCCCAGGCACACCAGAATCCTGGGCCTCAGCAGCAACAGTTGCGCCTCCAGGTGATCCCCGCAGCGCATCATTTCCTCCGCGGACGGAAGCCTGTTGCCGGGCGGGCGGCACTTCACCACGTTGGCGATAAAGACCTCGTCCCGAGATATCCCTCCGGCCGACAGTATCTTGGTCAAAAGCTGACCGGCCTTGCCCACAAAGGCGAGCCCTTGCGCGTCCTCGTCGGCCCCGGGCCCCTCGCCCACAAAGACTATCGGGGTTTCGACGGAACCCTGCCCGAACACCACGTTAGTCCTGGTGAGGCTCAACCCGCACCTGTCGCACGCCGCCACCCGTGCCCTCAGTTCCTCCCACGCGGAGCTTATATTCAAAGCAATACCTCATCGATTTTTACGTTCACTTTTTTGACTTCTATTCCGGTGAAAAAGCTCATGCCCCGGCTGAGTTTCTTCTGGAGCGTCCGCGCCAGGTACAGGGCGCTTTTCCCGTTCAGCTTCACGTCCACCACCAAATTTATGGAAACCGCGTCTCCCTCGGGAACCAGGTTGAGTTCCCGAACCTGGTGTATGTGGTCTCCCGTTACAATCAGGCGGCGGGCTATCTCCATAATCGCCTGGGGCTCTATCGTGACGCGTCCGTCGAAGCTGAAAGGCGGTTTCACCACCGTGCGGGCGTCCCTGTCCTTGCTCTTGAAAAAGCTCCTTATCTGGCTGACGAGCTTGCCGGCGAAGTTACTCTGTATCTGCGCGCGCGAAACCGGAACCACGTGCTGTTTTTTTTCGCGCCGTTCCTTCAGCGCGTTGACGATTTCCTCCTGGGACGCCACCTCGGTTATGTAAACAACCTTCTGCGGGGGGGACAGGTTCAGGGCCGCCACGATTTTTTCCATCATAGAGTCCGACGTGGCGAGAACCATGACCTTGCATGGGGCGCGCGAGGCCAGAAACGACGCCGCCTCCATCCGGTGCGGAGCGTACTGGAAAAGCGCGCGGCGTATGGCGCGCACCAGGTTTTTTTCGGTCTTGGCGCTTTTGCCGGCCATAATCTGACCCTTGGAGACGATCAACCCGTCGTCTATCACGAAGTCCACCCCATGCTGGCGCGCCACTTTCGAGGCCCTCTGGCTTTTACCTGTACCCGCGGCCCCGACGAAGGCTATGACCTCAATCGAGGACAAGTCAGGCAAATCCGTCTTTACCGTCATGGCAGCCCGGTCGTCTCCAATGCCACGTCCGCGCCCAGCGCCCTTAATTTAACGTCTATGGCGTCGTATCCCCTGAAGACGTATTCCATGTTTTCGACCCGCGTCTCGCCCTCAGCGGCCAGTCCGGCCAGTATCAGCGCGGCCCCGGCCCGCAGGTCGGTCGCCGCCACCGT